>JAIPFM010000168.1 GCA_021736645.1 Phycisphaerae bacterium
AATGCCTATAGCCGTCGAATCACACAGGTCAAGTCCCAGGGCGCCTCTCAGGCCATGCTCTATGCCACGGGTATGACTGAAGACGACATGAGCCTGCCTCAAGTGGGCATTGCCTCGGTCTGGTTTGAAGGCAACCCCTGCAACATGCACCTCAACGACCTGGCCATTCAGGTCAAGCACGGCGTCCAGGCCGCAGACCTGCATGGCTTTCGCTTCAATACCATCGGTGTCAGCGACGGCATCAGTATGGGCACGGACGGCATGAGCTATTCCCTCCAGTCCCGCGAGATCATTGCAGACTCCATTGAAACGGTCATGGCCGCACACTGGTATGACGCCATCGTGGCCCTGCCCGGCTGCGACAAGAACATGCCCGGCTGCATCATGGCCATGGGCCGCTTGAACCGGCCCGGCATCATGGTGTACGGCGGCACCATCAAGCCCGGTGACCTGGACGGCAAGCCCCTGGATGTGGTATCCGCGTTTCAGTCCTACGGCCAGTTTCTGGCGGGCGAGATCGACGAGGCCACACGCAAATCAATCGTACAGAACAGTTGCCCGGGGCCGGGCGCGTGCGGCGGCATGTACACGGCCAATACCATGGCATCCGCCATCGAGGCCATGGGCATGAGCCTGCCCAACAGTTCGTCGATTCCTGCCGCGGACCCGGCCAAGCTGGATGAATGCCGCAGGGCCGGCAAGGCCATACGTCTCCTCCTGGAAAGGGACATCAAGCCCCGTGATATCATGACGCGCCAGGCCTTTGACAATGCGTTGGTCGTGATCATGGCCCTGGGCGGGTCCACCAATGCAGTCCTGCACATGCTCGCCATGGCGCGTACCGTGGACGTGCCCCTGACCCTCGAAGACATTCAGGCCGTGAGCGACAGGGTGCCCGTGCTCGCGGATCTCAAACCGAGCGGCCGCTATGTGCAGGAAGACCTGTACAAGGTCGGCGGTGTGCCCGGCGTGATGAAGCGTCTGCTGGACAAGGGCATGATCAAGGGTGATTGTCTGACAGTCACAGGCAAGACACTGGAGGAAAACCTCAAGGCCATGCCGAATTTGAAACCCGACCAAGACGTGATTCGACCCCTGGACAAACCGATCAAGGCCACAGGTCACATTCGGATCTTGAAGGGCAATCTCGCACCGGACGGTGCAGTGGCCAAGATCACAGGCAAGGAAGGTCTGACCTTTTCCGGTCCGGCCCATGTGTTTGACAGTGAAGAGGCCATGCTCGAAGCCCTGGAACAAGGCAAGATCCAAAAGGGCCAGGTCATTGTCATCCGCTACGAAGGTCCCAAGGGCGGACCCGGCATGCCGGAGATGCTCACGCCCACGTCCGCCATCATGGGCGCAGGCCTCGGCAAGGACGTGGCCCTGCTCACGGACGGACGCTTCTCAGGCGGCAGCCACGGCTTCATCGTGGGTCACATCACACCCGAAGCCCAGGAAGGCGGTCCCGTGGCACTCATCGAAAACGGTGACCTCATCACACTGGACGCCGAGAAGAACCTCATCCACGTGGACCTCAGCGACGACGAACTCGCCCAAAGAAAGGCCGCCTGGACCATGCCGCCGTACAAATACCAGTCCGGCACCCTGTACAAGTTCATCCGCCAGGTCCGGTCCGCCTCCGAAGGCTGCGTTACGGATCGATAGGGCTTGTTCGCTCACATACTCATACATCCTCCATTGTCACGTCGAGTCAATCGCTGCGCCTTTTGCGGGGCGCAAGTCCCTGTTGAAGCATGACGGGGGAGCACCATTGCCTTCCCGCCATAATTCCTGTAGAATCAATCCATAAGCGTTGTTCCCGGAGCCCAAGCAGGCGATTGAAATCAAAAAAACTTGAGCTTGTTTACAGGCCAGGTGTTCTATGTGAGATGCACGAGTGTTCGCTGAGTGTGAGATTTAAGTCGTTATTTGTCAGAGACATAGCGATTATAAGATAAGAGATCGTATCTTCAGGACTGTCAGACCAATCACGGAATCAGGGAATTTTTTATCAGGATTTTGTTTTTGGTGTAACATCGCCTCAAAACCGGCGTCGCAATAGAGGTCGCAGTAGAAACAGAGAGACACCTATGGATAGAACGATAGCGGATTTGATTGAAGGGGCTTCAAGTGGTGATCAACAGTGTATGGAGGCGCTGATTCCGAGGATTCAGCCCAGAGTTCGTGCACACATCATGCGATGTACTCTAAACCATGACCTGGCCGATGATGTATTACAGGAAACGATGCTGCAAATGATTACATCCTTGCCATCTTTGAGAAATCATGATCGCTTTTGGCCCTGGATTTATCGCATTGCATCGAATAAGGTTGCCACCCATTTTCGGAAGCTGAAGCGCCAGCCGGAAGTGGCATTTTCTACACTGGAAGCACATCTGCTGGAGTCTGCTTTGAAAGACGAGTCCGTGGATGCCATGGAGGGTCCCGTGATAAAGGAACTCAGCGGTATTGTGATGCGGGCCGTTGAAAAACTCACGGCAAGGCAGCGGGAGATCCTGTCACTTCGATGCTTTGAAAGCCTGCCGCATGCTCAGATTGCCGAGATCGTTGGCTGTACCGAACTGGTCGCTCGTGTACAGTACCTTCGGATCTGCAGTAGACTCAAGTCCACGCTTAAAACCCAGGGTATCACAGGCAGTTCCGTGCTGTTGTCACTGGTCTTGTTTGGCAAATTCACCGCGGACAAAACCCTGGCCGCCAGCATTTCCCAGACCTCCATTCTTTTTGACACAGGGATGACTGCATTGAAGACAGGCTCATGGATAGCCAAGGGACGTGTTTTTCGGGTTTCTGCCGTGGCTGCCCTGCTGCTGATTTGTTTGTTGATTGCACGGGGGATCCAGCCGCCTCCTCTGCCGACGCGCGCCCAGGTTAAATCCGTTCATTTTGTATCCCAGGGTGTGACTCCCACGGGCGATGAACAAAGCCGGCCCAGCACGGATTCCGAATTCATGGCGGGCCCGTATGCATTCAAGGCCCAGTATGAGAAGTGGCTTCGTTTTCCTGAAGGCCCGGATGGTCCGGTCCAGTTTCGTATGCAGCGCTGGAATATCGACATGACAGAAAAGGCCTGCGGCTGGCTGCAGGACGGGACATTGAATTGCTATTATAACTGTGTCGAGAATACCGTTTATCTGACCAATGAACCTCTCCCCCTGTTCATACTGCCGGTTGATCCCCCAGAGACGGCTCAATTCAGTCTGGATCACCTGGCGTACAAAGACGACCTGGTGTTGCTTCATGATTCGAAAACAGGATTGCTGAAGGCCGAGATCGACAATCGAGTCGAGACGATCAAGGACTACAGTACCCGCTATGAGTACAATAAGGTTTCAGAGGATGATTTCAAGCCCTTCTGGCCGGCAGATGCCAATATCGTGGACCAGCGTGACCCTATGCACCGGCGAGGATGGACCTATTTTACGATTGAAGGGACTATCGGCGACGTGGCTGTCTCGGGTCAGGGGCAAATGCCGCTGGTCCCCTCCGCCTATGCGGATCATAAACCATGGCTGACTATGGCGGTCGGACACACCGTTCAACTGATGGACACCGGTGAGGCGGCTTGGGTGACAGACCTGGCAAGCGGCGAGACGACACGCTATCCGGGCGGCACATTCTTTACAGGTCTGGGCCGTCCATGGCTTGGCATGTGTGCCTATGATACCCTGCGTCGGGATGCTGCAAAAAATCGAATTGCCTTTGGCTTCAGCCGTCAGGACAACCGGGCCACGGTGACACTGCACAAGGAAAGCGGATATACCAATAACCAGCTGGTGTATGACGTTAATTTATCTGCAGATGTGGTCGAGACAATTCGTTTCAGTCACTCAGGCAAGGAAAACTGTGAAGGGGATCTCGTGTTTGCCTATGCCCAGGCACTTGAAGACTGGCCAGACAAACATGAGATGCCAAAACTGCCAAAATGGCCGGATGGGAAGCCGTATCAAAGGATGGAGTACTGGCCATTTTGGCTTTTGGAGCAAGTGCCTGCCTGGACACAGGCGGTCGTCGTTCACTAACCCATAGTATGACCAATGTTTGGAATTAGAGGAAGAGACATCATGGAACTCGAGAAGACAACTCAGAGTACTCACACCGGGGCTTCTGATGAACAGCAACTGCTTCAACGTCTGCAAGAGGGCTATCAGAAATTGAAAGGGCAGATTCACCAGGCTGTCATTGGTCAGGATGAAGTCATTGATGCGGTTTTGTGCTGCATCCTGTCCGGCGGCCATTGCATCGTTCAAGGGGTGCCTGGGCTGGCCAAGACCCTGTTGGTCCATTCGCTCAGTGAGGCATTGGATTTGACCTTCAACCGAATCCAGTTTACGCCGGATCTCATGCCGTCGGATATCACCGGTACCGATATTATTGAAGAAGACCGACAAACGGGCCGCCGATCGTACCGTTTTCTAAAGGGGCCGATCTTTGCCAATGTCGTACTGGCCGATGAAATCAATCGAACACCGCCCAAAACCCAGGCCGCACTGCTTCAGGCCATGCAGGAGCGAGAGTTAACCATCGCCGGATCGACCTATCAACTCGATGCCCCCTTCTTTGTACTGGCCACTCAAAATCCAATCGAGCAGGAAGGGACCTACTCGCTGCCGGAGGCTGCCCTGGATCGGTTCATGTTTATGGTACTCATTCAGTACCCTGAGGCCAAAGACGAATACCAGATTGTCAAAAAGACAACCACAGGCAAAAAACACGCCATTTCTCCCACGTTGAGTTCAGAGGATATCCTCCTGTTTCAGGACATCGTGCGCATGGCGCCGGTGAGTGATCGTATCATCAAATACGCAGTCGACATTGCACGTGCCACTCGCCCGGGCGATGATCTGGCATCAGAGACCGTCAACCGATACCTCAAATGGGGGTGCGGGCCCAGGGCCGGCCAGTATATGACTCTGGGGGCCAAGTCACGGGCCTTGATCAAGAACCGGATTACCCCGAGCTATGAGGATGTTCAAAAGGTGGCCAAGCTGGTGCTCCGACACAGGATTATTGTCAACTTCAATGCTGAGGCAGACGGTGTCTCACCGGATCAGATCATTGACGACATCCTCAAGCACGTACCGTTACCGAAATAACAATGGGTATTCTTGGGGACGCTCCCTGGTGGCTAAGGCTATGACGACAAACCCTCATCACACAAGACACAGCTATATTGACCCTGTTCTACTCAGCAAGCTGGCCAACATGGAAATGGTGGCGCGCTGCGCTGTGGAGGGCTTTTATGCCGGACTCCATCCCAGCCCCTTTCGCGGTTTCAGCGTGGAATACAGTGATCATCGAGCGTATCAGAAAGGCGATGAGCTGAAGTATCTGGACTGGAAAAAATACGGTCGAAGCGACAAGCTCGTGGTCAAACAGTTTCAACAGGAAACCAACGTCAATGTGTATATCTTGCTGGACACCAGTCACAGCATGTCTTTTGGCGACACAGATGTCCTGACCAAGCAGCAGTATGCCTCGTTCCTGGCGGCCTCTCTGTGTTATCTGATGCTGAAGCAGAATGATGGCGTGGCCCTGGCCCTGTTCAATGAGTCCATACGAACGTGGATACCTCCACGGTCTCGCTCCACACATCTGCACGTCTTGCTGACGGCGCTGCAGCAGTACAAGCCGCAGGGACGCACCGCGCTGGCGGATGTCTTGCACACGGTGGCCGAGAGAACCCATCGTCGCGGTATCGTGATCCTGATCAGTGACCTCCTGGACGACCGTGACGACATTCGGAGCGGGTTATCCCATCTGAAATACCTCAAGCACGATGTGATTGTGTTCCAGATTCTGGACCGCCAGGAATTGGAGCTTGATTTTGAGGGCCAGGTGCAATTTGAGGATCTTGAATCCGATACCGTCATTCGGACCTTCCCGCAGTCCATACGCTCAACCTACCGTGATAATGTGCAGGCGTATCTGGCGGAGATCCAGGATATGACGGGCAGAAGTGACATCGATTACAGGATGATCAATACGGCCGAAGCGTTGGACAAGGCCCTGCTGGCCTATCTGAATCGAAGAAAGAGGTTGGGCTGAATGTTTGGATTGACCTATGCCATTTTTCTTTTGGGGACTGTGGCCATTGTCGGACCGATTCTGGCACACTTGCTGAATCGCACCAGACTTCGGCGTGTGCCGTTTACCATGCTGCAGTTCCTTCAACTCAGTGAACAACAAACGCGACACCGTCGTCTCATCCACGAGATTCTGGTCTTATTACTGCGCTGCGCGATTCTGATCTTGATCGTACTCGCCTTTGCCGGCCCTGTGTTGAAGTCTGTCAAGGCTCGGGAACGCAGTTTCGACCAACATGTACTCATCCTGGACAACTCGCTATCCATGGCACGCGTCCACGGCAGCGACAACGCGTGGGAACGCATGGTCATGGCGGCTCGCGCCTATCTCGATCTCCACAATCAACCTGAAAACCTCTTTACCCTGTATACCACCAATGCCGGTATTGAAAGCAGCATGGCGGGTGCAGAGGTCGTCCTGAACCAGGTGGCCAATCTCGCAGCCTCTCCCAATGACAGCCAACCCCAAACCTTGATGGCGGGCCTGCTCCAAATCCAGCGGCAGATGGGGCGTGACGACCGTCTTTTTGTCCACGTCATCAGCGATTTTACCCCACATGTGTGTGACACCTGGCTGAAGTCCCTGACTCCGATCACCGTTGACCGAGTGACATTCGATTTCATCGCGCCTCATTCAGAGTCTCGCAATCTGGCGATCACGTCCGTGTCGGCCGTGGGGACCCAGGACGCCAGGCTGGTCCTGTCGGCCACGGTGGCCAATCAGGGACTCACCACGGCCAAGGGGGTGGTCCAGGCACAGATCGATTCCAGTTATTCAGAGGCCGTCAAGATCGAATTGGGGCCGGGGCAGGATCAGACTCAGTTTCTGACCCTGGACATCAGCGCTGCGCAGGTTGAAACGACACTCTGCATTGAAGTCCGGTTATTGCCCGAAGACGATCTGATGACCGACAATGTGTATCCCATCGCCGTTTCTCTGCAAAATCGATCCAGAAAAAGGGTGCTGTTGGTGGGTTCAGCCCAAACGACATTCTTGCTGAAAACGGCGCTGGAGACTGTGGCCCGCCATACCCCCGCTGTGGCGCTTAATATCGAGTACACAGATTTTACCCGGCTCGATGCGGACGCCATTCTGTCTGCGGACAGTCTGATCTTCAGTCACCTGGATGCCTCGCTGCCCACACACGGTGCGGCCTTGACACAGCGCGTCAGTCAGGGGGGGCGTCTGGTCATCTTCAACGGCCCGGACAGTGACATCAACGCGGCCTCGCGGTTATTCAATGAGACACTGCTGCCGGCCCTGCCCCAGGAGACCCAGCATCGACCTGCCACATTGCAGGCGCTGGATCAAGGTGTTGTCCCCGATTGGAGTAGTCCACAAGAAAGGGACATGTTGGTCGTGCTCAGTCAGTATGCCCTGGAAAAAACGCCCTTATGGACTTATAGCACGTGTCGTCCTTCTCCTCAGGCACAGGGAGTATGGCGTATTGCAGATCAGGCCTATCTGGTCTACTGGCAGCCCAAGGGGAAAGGCCGTGTGTTCTGGGTCAATACCAGCATGGATGACTCCCATTCCGCATTGACCAAGAGCGCTGCCATGCCGGTTCTGACCCAGTGGATGCTGGGCATGCAGCAGACCCTGCAGTCCCTCGCCTTTGCGGCCAACGATCCCGTACAGATCCCAACGGCCCTGTTGGATCCAATCCTGGATCCGCAGCATGTGGGCTTTGTCAATGGACAGGGTCAACGAAGCTTCGGTCGTGTGGCAGGTGCGAATGTCGTCTGTCCCGGTCCTCATGCCCTCGGGTGGTTGCGTTCGATTTCCGACCCGGTGACATCCGTGGGTATCCATCCTGTCCACGGAGAAAATCAGATGGCCGTCCCTGATCCAGCCTGGGTCGAGACCCAATTAAAGGAACGCTTTGTCGTGAAGACGACAGGCGACACCCCCACCTTACTGACAGCGGCCATGCAACACAAGACCATCACTCTGGATAAGTGGTTTTTATGGCTGGCCGTGATACTGATGTTCATGGATGCATTTGTGACTAATAGGATGCAACGATAGTGGAAACCTACTCAAAACAACCGTCGGCTGCGCGATCCAGTGAGACTCTATTGAATGATTGGGTGATTCAGGTTCGCAAGGTCAGACAGCGCATGATCCTGCAGGCGTCACTCAAAATCCTGGCCCTGGGATTGGTGGGGATTCCCATTTATGTCGTATGCTTTGCCTGGATTGATCATCACCTGCATCTGGGACCTGTTCTCAGACTGTTGGCCCTGGGCGTGCTCTTGATCCTGTGCGCCGTACTTCTCTGGCAGGGCTTCCACCTGTTTCGTCGACACATATCCCTGAGTTGTGCAGCCAACACGGTGGAGAACCAGCACTGTCTGGATCAGCAGTTGGTGGCAGCCATTGAATACCATGAGCAACAGGATCAATATCCCTATTCCCGGACCCTGGTTGAGCAGATGATCCTGGCCATGGAGGCGCAAGCCAATACAGTGAACTTTCGGGCTGTGGTGCCGGCCTGGCCCACCTGGCTGTGCAGTGCCATCATTGTGGTGAGCCTGCTGGCCGTCATTCAACTGGTTCGCACTCACGTGGAATATATGGACCGCTATTGGACGCGACTCACACAACCCACAGCCGCCATAGCGCCCTTGCCGGCCACCACACTCATCAGCCGGACCGAGGCCCTGGTGGTCGCGCCCCAGGCGGCCTTTCAAATGCATGCCATCCTGAAGGGGCGACGGCCCAAACAGGGCCGCGTGATGATCCAGCGCGATCCCAACGAGGTTGAGGTCCCGATGCTGGCACACACGCTCCCGATCAATGTGACATCGGATGCCAATGGCCAGCCTGAACTCATTGCCACCTGGAGTCTGGCGGACAAGGGGCTCTATCGCTACTGTTTTACGGCCGGAGACGCTGCCAGCCCCTGGCATCCCATTACGGTCACCGATTTTCCAAGTCTTGAGAAGGTCACGGCCCAGATTACCTTGGGTCAAGGCAAGGCCGCGCAGGTCAGTACTGTGGAGATTGAAGCGGGGCAGTTGTCCGTGTTTGAACAGTCTGAGATCCGGTTGACGGCACACACCAATCAGCCGCTCTTGCAGGTCCGGGCCCATCTGCCCCAGGGCGAGGCCATTGATGCCACGGTGGATCCCAACCAGGGCTTTCATCTTACCTTTGTGGCCCGAGAGACGGGTCCGATTCTCTTTGATCTGGTCAATGTTGAAGGGCATGCCAACCGTGAGGATCAGCGTATCGATTTGAAGCTGACTGTGGATCAGCCGCCGCGTATCGAACTGTTGAGTCCGGACGGCGATTATGTGGCCACCAATGGGGCCAGCATCCCGATCCACTTTACGGTGTCCGATGATAGACAATTACATGAAGCCCAGATCCATCTGGAATTCAATGACGGGCAGGTGCAGTCCGTGCCCATTCACATCCCGCCGGACGATCGAATGGCCGAGGGTACTGTGGAATTGGAATTGGAGGACTACGATCTTCAGGTCAGTGATAGTATCATCTACTACGCCAGTGCCAGGGACAGTTCCTCGGTGAAACCCTTCCTGCACCTGGAAACTGTCACTGAGCCGTATTTCATCGAAATTCGTTCATATCATCAGTGGATTCACCAGGGGAAACCCGGGATGCCTTCTCAACCCAAGCAAGGCCTGGAGTTGCAGGGCGCGCACGACGGCCTGCTGGCCGTCCTGGAATACACGCGGGCCTTTCTCAAAAAAACCTGGGCCCTGTCGCAAAAACCGGTGCTTGATGCGCAAGACAAAGAACGTCTCGATGCCATCAGCGACGACATTGACTACACCGCCGAACAACTCACGCTCATACGGAACGATCCCCGCTATCAATTTGACGACTCACAGATGGAACAGATTGACCGCATCAACAGCCACTTCAACAAGGCGTCCGGGCTCGTCTGTACCTATCGTCCGCAAGAGGCTGTGGCCCCGGAAAAAGAGGGATACTTCGAATTGCGACGCCTGATCAAGGAATTGGAAAAGCTGTTACCCCCGCCGGGTACGAATCCGCCCAGGCAAGGGCGGGATAAATACAAGATCGAGGAACCACTGCACATCAAACGCTATGACAAAGAGCGTCTGGAGTGGGAGCTGGAGCAACTCAATCAGAAGCTGGCAGAGCTGGCCCGTGAGCAAGACAAGCTGCAGCAGGAGTTCCTGAATTTTCTAGAACAGCAGAAAAAAACTGAGGCCGTCACACAGAACGCCCATGACCGTGACTCCTGGCAAGAGGAGGCCGCGTCGCCTTCCGCAGCGTCTCAGGCTTCATCCTCGGAAGAAAACGCATCCCCGTCAGCCTCTAACCTGAGCACGGAAGGCGCTCAAGCCTGGTTGGAGCCCGATCCCAACCGTCCCAGCCCGCCCGGCGGCGGTCAGGCGACACAGCAGGCCCAACCCGGGGAATTGATGCGCATGATGCAGGCTCAACAGGAAGCCATGCAGCAGCGATTGGATCAATTGACCCAAGAACTCCGGAGTTTGCCCCAACAGGCCCAGGAGTCCCAGGAGTCCCAGGATCCCTCCGGGCAGCCACCCGGGGATGGCGGCAATGCCAATCGCAAAGAAGCAGAGACGCAATTGGGCCAGGCCTCTGAACGTATGGAGGCATTTGAAAAGATACTGGATGAACAATACTATCGTCCCAAACCCGAGGCCGAGGCGCTCGATACTGCCTACGGATTATTGGGGCAGGCCCGTGAGCATCTACTGTCAGCGCGTGCGGCCCTGGCCCGTGAAACCGGAGACACAGAGGCCGTCACCGAGCTCATGATCAAGGCGGTCGCCCAGGAGCTTGATGCATTGTCGCGACAATATGATCCTTCGGTTTCACCGGCCGAGCAGCAGGCCATGCAGGCGCGACTGGCCAAGGCCATGGAGATGCTCGAACTCATGCCTGAGGCGGGGTGGCCACAAGCGCCGGAGGCCACGCTCGAGAATAATTCAGGGCCCAAAGGCCGGATGCCCTTCAGCCCGTCCCGGGGCAGTACGAGCGGGTTCGGCCTGCCAAATCTGAGCGAGGAATCCGGTGACGAGATTCGCCGGCAAATACAGGACCTGGCCCAACGTTTCTGGTCGGCCAGTCTTTCCGTGAAAAAAGAAGACTCGCCCCTGTTGCAGCCTCAGATCTCCCATCCACAATACAGCGAACAGGAGGACCTTTTCTTTGAGCTGTCTTCGATTCAACACCCTGTACAGGAGCAGCCATGACCCTGATTGACTATCCAGGACATCTTTGGACCTCACTGATAGTACTCCTGACCGTCGGCTGGATGCTATGGGCCTTTGGTGCCAATGCACTCATGCGATTGGGACACCGGCGCTGGGGATTGGCTGTGCTGGCCTGCCTGCCGGTGCTTCTGAGTCTCTGGTTCCTGGCCAATCCGGGACGTCTGGCTCCAAAAACCAAGACGCGGCCCTGTACGGTCCTGGCCCTGTTCGACACCAGTGAAAGCATGTCTGTCACCCAGGATGAAACCACACGATTGGATCTCGCCATTGATCAATTCCAAAGGACCTTTAAACCGGACAGCCCCTCAAGCCCCGCCTTTCAATACTATGGATTTGACCGCCGCTGTGTGTCAGCCGCGTCCTTGAAACAGTTGAACCGCTGGGGCAAGCGCTCGAACCTGATGGAGGCCTGGTCCTTGATGTCACCCTGGCTGGTACCGCCCACCCAAAAAGGGCCCGGCGACATCTCCGGGATCGTGATCTTTACCGACGGTCAGGTGGATCAGCCCGAGGTGGCGGTCTATGCACGCCAGGAGAATCCGGACATTCCAGTGGTGTTGGTGGGGGTCGGCTCAGAGCAGGTGGGGCCGGACGTGGCCATCACCCGGTTACAGGCCCCCGCGCAGGTGGGACTGCACCAGGCCTATCCGGTGACTGTGACCCTGGAGACCATGGCCCTGGACGAACAGAGTGTGTACGTTGATCTCTATCTCAATGACCATCTGATCGAGACCTACTCGGTGATCCCCCGGGCGGATTCGCGGACCACCACTGTGGAATGTACGCTGAATGGCACTGCCCTGGGCACGGACATGGTCAGAGCCCACGCCCGCATGGCGGACCCTGAAGCCAATCTTCGCAACAATGACCGCTATCACATCGTTCAGATCGTGGCGAACGACAAGCTCAAGGTCCTGCTCTATTCCGAGGTGGCCTG
>JAIPFM010000169.1 GCA_021736645.1 Phycisphaerae bacterium
CAACTCACCCCCTGAACCGCCAATATCGCCACCAGAACACAGGTCAAACTCTTTGCATGAAACGTCATGACAAACCTCCAGACTAGTTGAACATGGATTCTCGACTAAAACGCAGAGGCGAGTATACCCCAAGCTTGAATCGCTGTGCAACGAATTTGCCAAAGAAACCAGTTCTCTTGACAACTGCATCACGGCTGTGATACCTTGGTCCATACAGCATGGCATGCAGCTTAAAGACTGGGGAATCAAGTAAATCGGGAGAGCGATATGGTCGTGTGGCTGAATATTGCATGGTGGGGATATCTGGCAGTGTGGGGAGCCCTTCTGATTCACTGCCTTTTAAAACGCCAATTCTTTCCCCTGGCCGGGCCGCACTGGGCCACCAAGGGATTCTGGATCATCACCTTTGTATTTCTCAATCCATTGCTCACGCTCATGTATTTGATCTTTGGCGTGTTTTTCAGGGCTGAGGGCAAACACGCGCAGCATCCCATGGCCGTACGTGTGGCAGGGTGGGTCCTCGTGTTGGGCATTGTGAGTGTTTTTGAATTGCCGTATCCTGATCGCCCCGGGGGTCACATCACCGTGACCAAGCACAAGACCTCTCCGGACAACCAGGGAAAACTTCATTTTGAAGCCCAGGCCGGTGTACTCGAGGCCAACAACGGCATGAGCACATCCACAGTCAGCAGTGCAGGAAATCATGCCCGGTTTTGTGCCAAGAGAATCAGTATTCGTTGCGAAAGCAGCCATCCATTGATGGACAGGGTATGCCGTGTCATGCAGCAAAAAATAGCTACACTGCCCTGCATTGAATCGGTTGACTACTGGCCTCTGGGCAGCCAGCAAACCACCCAAACCAGTCACGCAGATGTGTTTATTGTCCTGGGGACTGAGAGCCTCAAAGAGAGTACTTTCGGCATCCATCGCAAGGTGGAAGCCGATATTTCGTGCTTCGTTGGCAGTCAACCCGTGCCTAAATTCAGCAACATAAACTATGGTAATTCACCTCCCACAATTACTTTCACCATGGACAATCGGCTCCAGCACAGCGGCGTTTTCAAGGGATTGGAAAGCCAATCCTCGAGATACAAGCAGCAATCAGAAAACATCGCCCAACAATTTGTGAACACCATCACAAAACAATTTGACACATGGATTGAAAAACATGGGCTCATGCCTGACCTGCCTGAATACCTGTATGGCAACGACACCCAACCGGTGGAGATTGACTATCTCCAACAGAGACATGCCACGTGCCTTCATCAGAGCCATGGATTGTTTAAAAACGTCGGCATGATATGGAGCTACGAAGATGAACGAAGCAACAGGGAGGCATTTACAGACATACGTAACGCCCTGACACAAGAGGGGTGGAAAGGCGGCAGTGCCTTAGACAAAGACAGCAGCCATCAACTCGAAAGCTTCTTCATGAGCAAGGACAACAAACACCTTCAGATATTCCGCAAGCGAGGCCGAACCGAGCATGGCGGCATTCTGCAGGGTGACAATGAATCGCTGGCAACAAAGCTGCCGATCATGGTTGAATACAACGTCTTGTTTTCAAACAAACAGCATGAGGAAGCATTGAGGCAGTTGTTCATCTCTGAAACAGACCTTGAAACAAAACTCCTGTTCGCGAGCCTCAGCCAAGATGACGACATCAAGCAACTCCTGCTGGAGTCAGTCCGGTCTCAGCATGTCAAGACCATGCGGGGATACCTGTTAATCGGTCGTTATCATGCCAATCAGGAGGAGTTGGCCCAGGCCACAGACGCCTTGATGCTGGCCAGGGCCATGAGCCGAACCCTGCGCGAGCATGAGCCATGCAAGAGTGAGTTCAAGTCGCTGGCCAAACAAATCGGTGATGACTCCCTTGTGACTCAGGAGATTGGAATCGACTCTTATCAGCGAGCTGGATTCATTGATATCAACACGGTCAACCATGGCACTGTATTTGAACGGACAGTCAATGAGCCTCTGATGTTCTACCAATGCCCCGCTGACCTTGAGCAAGACACAGAAATCAAGGTCAAAACCATCGTCATTCGAATCAGCCCACCCTCCGGTAATGAAAGCCATCAGGTTGAGACCATCACCAAGGAGACTGGTCAATCAAGTTTAAGAAAAGGCGGACTCTCTGGCAGCATTTTCATCCCTATGGCCTTCCTGGAAAACACCTCATTCCAACTCAAGGCAAAAGAACTCGACGGAGATAGATTCAAGCTCACAGTTGTGAAATGACACCTCCCAGTTCAAGGCAAATCCCCTGCCTGGCTCTTTACAAATCAACATTTTTTTATCTACCCCCTTGCAATATTGTTTTTTGACCATATCATAGTCAGTAGTCAGTAGTCAGTAGTCAGTAGTCAGTAGTCAGTAGTCAGTAGGCAGTAGTCAGTAGGCAGTAGGCAGTAGGCAGGCCTGAAACACAGATCGCAGACCGACGACTGAACACGTAAAACCTAAAGCCTAGAACATAGAACCGTGAACAATGACCCAAAACATATACATTGGAATCGCAGGCTGGTCGTATCCTGACTGGCAGGGGATTGTATATCCCTCTTCAAAGACCGATGCATTGGCCTATGCGAGCCAGTATGTGGACTGTATAGAGATCAACAGCACCTTCTACAGACCCCCGTCAGCCAGGCATTCCCAGGCCTGGCTGGACAAAACCCTGGATAAACAAGACTTTTTCTTTACAGCCAAGCTGCACCAGGGCTTTACACACGAAGGCCGCACAGATCCTGACCTCGCAGCCCAGATCCATCAGGGCTTTGAACCTCTAATCCAGGCCAAGCGACTGAAGCACCTGCTGGCCCAGTTTAAATACGACTTTTCAGACACACCAGCCAGCCGAAAACAGCTCCAGACCATCCATGCACTGTTCTCCGAGGCCTTCGACCTGGTCGTGGAGGTGCGTCACAAATCCTGGGAAAACCCTGAGGCCCTGGAATTTTTAAACGGCCTGGGCGTGGGTGTGTGCAATCTCGATTATCCCACCACATCCAATTCCTTTGATCTGCCCCACTGCACAGTCGGACGTTACGGGTACATGCGTCTGCACGGCCGAAACACCAGGGCCTGGTTCGACAAGACAGCCGGCCGGGACGAAACCTACAACTACGACTACAGCCAGCCCGAACTGACCCAGATCAAGGATCGCCTCACCCAACTGGCAGACTCGTTCTGGCACATGGTGGTCATTGGCAACAATCACTACAAGGGCGCAGAACTGGCCAATGCCATAGAACTCAAACACCTGCTCACCGGCCGCAAGCAAAGGGTCCCCCCAGGCCTGGTCAAGGCCTATCCCAGACTCGAAAGGATCGCCATCAAGGAAACACCCAAGGGACAGCAGTCCTTTGATTTTTAGAAATAACGGAATCCGCCGCTGCGGAGACTGTTTGAATAGATACCTCACATATGTTCGGCATGACAAGTCGTGGTGCAAGGTTGTACTCCCGCCCCGACTCTGTCATTCCGAAGTATTGAGGAATCCATTAAAACAAGCACGCCGCAAAGCTGAGTCTCGGGCGAAGTCCCTTGGGGGCGGCCCCACAACTTAAAACTGAAAACTTAAAACTGAAAACTAATCCATGCGTGCGCCGCTATTCGCCATCCAGAGTTATTACAGTCTTCTCAGGGGACCGGTCTCCATAGATCGCTGGTGCCAGGCAGCCGTGGACCTCGGTTATGAGAGCGTGGCCCTGGCCGACGTCAATTCCCTGGCCGGGGCTGTGGAGTTCTTTCAAACCGCACACACAGCAGGCCTGCACCCGATCCTCGGTGTACAGATACTCACGGACCAGGCCCATCTGATCCTGCTGGCAGAATCCGATCAGGGCTACAGCAATCTCTGCAGTATTGTGAGTGCACAGAATCTCGATCCGAATTTCAACCTGCCGGACCAGCTCGCCGCACACCATGAAGGCCTGATTGCCATGGGCGCACAACCCTGTCTCCTGGAACAGCTCAAGACCCTCCTGCCCGGGGATTCATTATTCGCGTTCCCGGACACGCATCCGGATATTCGGCCCATGGCCTATGGCCGATTCAACACACTGACGCCCGAAGATCAGCACACAGGCCAGGTCCTGCAACGCATTCGAACACTGCGCACCATCGGTCCGGGCCCTGCCTGTGCAGGCCAGCCCTGGCAAGCCCCGCCCAAAGAACGCACCTGGACACATCAATGGCAGCGCAGCCGCCCTGGCGCACTGCATCATGCGCACGAGGTGGCCGGGCGATGCCGCTTTGACCTGCTCCACAGGGGCATCTGTTTTCCCAGGCCCATGCAGACCCGATACAAGGACACACGCAAGGAACTGGCCCAGTGGTGCCTCCGGGGCCTGGCCGCCAGATACGGCACCCTGTCGCAGGACGTGATGAAACGCCTGAACATGGAATTGCAGGTCATCCACGACAACGGATTCACCGACTATTTTTTGACCGTCCGGGAGATCATCTCTTTCGCCATGCAGCAGGACATTCCTGTGGGCGTGCGCGGGTCCGCCGCAGGCTCGCTGGTCTCCTACGTGCTGGGCTGGACCCACGTATGTCCCATGGAGCACAGCCTGTACTTTGAACGGTTCCTGAATCCCGGACGCACAGACTGCCCGGACATTGACATTGATTTCTGCTGGCGCCGCAGGGACGAGGTCATCCGGTTCTGCTATGACCACTGGGGTCACGACCGCGTGGCCATGGTCTGCAACATCAATCGCTTCCGGCGCAGGGGCGGGATCCGGGACGTGGCCCGTGCCCTGGGGTACCCCCCTGAACAGATCAACGACGTGGTTCGCAAGCCAGCCACCTACCCGAAGGTCCATGCCATGGCCCAGGCCCTGGCCGGTGTGCCGCGTCACCTGAGCGTCCACTGCGGCGGCATTGTGATGACGCCAGACCCCATCGCCCGGAGGATCCCTCTGACCTGGACGGCCAAGGGCGTGATAGTCACTCAATACGACAAGCGGACCATTGAACCGGCCGGCCTGGTCAAGATCGAT
The DNA here is from genome assembly GCA_021736645.1 of Phycisphaerae bacterium. Taxonomy (GTDB): domain Bacteria; phylum Planctomycetota; class Phycisphaerae; order Sedimentisphaerales; family Anaerobacaceae; genus JAIPFM01. The sequence goes on from JAIPFM010000169.1 coordinate 5,013, forward strand.
CTGCTCTCCAACCGGTCCCTGTCCACAGTGCACGACGCCATTGAAATCATCTCTCAGTCAAAAGGCACTGTGGACGGCCTGAACAATCCGGCCGATGACAAGGTCACTGCCCTGCTCGGCAGGGGCGACAGTCTCGGCGTGTTCCAGAGCGAATCGCCCGGCATGCGCCAACTGCTCCAGGGCCTGAAAGTCCAGAACCCCAAAGAGCTGGCCATTGCCCTGTCCCTGATCCGGCCCGGTCCTGCCTCAGGCGGCATGAAGGCGGAGTTCATCCAGCGCCATGTCCATCACAAACCCTTTGAGTACCTCCACCCCAGCTTGAAGCCCCTGCTGCAGGACACGTACGGCATCATGCTCTATCAGGAGGATGTCATGCGCATTGCCGTGGACATGGCAGGCTACAGCGTGGCCGAGGCGGACCGGTTCAGATCCGAGGTCTCGAAGAAGGTGTCGTCGACCCGTGTGGAGGCCCAGTACAGGGAGTTTGTGTATCATCGCAGCGGCCGGCACGGACTGGACCGACACACCGCGGAACAGATGTGGGAACAGATCCTGCAGTTCGCAGCCTATTCCTTTTGCAAGGCCCACGCCACGGTGTATGCGCGCATCGCCTGGCACACGGCCTGGCTCAAGGCCCACCACCCCCTGGCCTTTTACTGGGCCCTGTTCAACAACCACCACGGCATGTATCCCCTGCGCGTGTACGTGTGGGACGCCATCCGTCACGGCATCGGTGTCCTGCCCCCGCACGTCAACCACAGCGACAGCCTCTGGACCCTCGAGGGCAAAAGGATTCGAACCCCCCTGTCCCGCATCAGGGGCCTGTGTCACGACACGGTCACGACCCTCGTGTCAGAGCAGAAGAAACGCCCCTTTGATACCCTCAATGACCTGCGCACCCGGGTCACCTTTCGCAAGGGACAACTGGAACCGCTCATCGAAGTCGGTGCCTGCGACGGACTGGGTCTCACACGCCCGACCATGCTCGCTCAACTCGAGTATCCTGTGCCCAACCTGCACCAGCCCCTGCTCTTTGACCTCCAGCCCCCTGTGCGGTCCGGCCCGGAGTTTACACGGATTCAAAAACTTGAGGCCGAACTGGCGTATCTGGGCATCCCGTTCAGCCTCCACCCGGAACTGCTCATCCACACCCGGCACATCCCGGCCACAGCCCTGCCCGACTTCATCAATCGAAATGTCACGGTGGCCGGCTTCATTGCTGCAGCACGCAGGGCCCGGACCCAGGACAACCGCATCATGGGATTCATCACACTGGAAGACTCCACCGGCCTCACGGAAATCAATTTCTTCCCGGACAAGATCGACCTGTACCAGCGCCTCGTCCGCTGCAGCGGCCCCATCTGGATCCAGGGCAGGGTCACCCGGCACCTCTCCTCCATCACACTCGAATGCCAGACCTGCGGCGAAGCCGCGTGAGACAAACAGGCTGAAGACTGAAGGGAAAAAGGATTGAGGGCCCTGCAAACGATTCTGATCTTGACAGGTCACACATCACCCCCGTCATGAGCTCATCGTAAAAATTGTTGTTGCCGAGGATCAGGTTCAAGCCTTATAGAACGTGTGCTTTGTCATGTGATGCTAAAAAGGAGACAGAAATGAAAACGCTCACGATCATTGCGCTCCTGTTCAGTGCACAGCTCTTGAATGCAGCAGAATTGAAAACCCGATCGACCCGTCCTGTCAGACGAAATCCTCGCATCTCTCGCCCGGTGAAACCCTTGTCGAGACGCATCTCACCAGCCCCTATAAGGTCTGGAGCTGTGAAGCGGGTACGGCAGACAGGACACACCATGATCATTGTCCGTCCAAATCCGAATATCAACTATCTGATCCGAAGGGTCATACCGGATCCCAGTGTCCAGTACCTGATTCGCAGGATTCATCCGTATACACAGAGGTGAATTCTACCAGGTCAAACACGACGCCCAGGGCAAAAGCCAATTCGGGGTAATAAGCAGTTGTCAGTTGCTGGTTTTCCGTACCAGGTACTTTTCAAACCAGGCAACCCAGGCCTCGACGGCCCTTTTTGCGTCATCGCCGCTAAAGCCATGGGCAGCGCCTTGAATGACGAGCAGGTCACATGCAACGCCCTTTTCTCTTAAGGCCTCCTGGAACTTTTCACTGTGCCAGATGGGGACCAGTTCATCCTTGTCCCCGTGGATCAAGAGCGTGGGCGGGACATCACGAGTCACATGGAGGAGCGGTGATATACCGGGGGCCTGGTTGGGGTCAAATTGCAGGGCCGGGAACTGCTGGCGGCGAGGATTGCCGATCTCCACATAGGGACGCAGGTCCGTGGGAGGAAAATAAGCGACCACCGCTGCCACGCGGCTGCTGGTTCGTAGTATTTCATCTGTTGCAGTGGGATCGCCATCGTCGCCCAGTGTGGCCAGCACCAGAGACAGGTGCCCCCCTGCACTGCCGCCGCACACACCCAGGCGATCCGGATCCACATTGAAACGTGACGCATTCAATCGCACAAAGCGAATGCTGCGACGCACGTCCTCCACCACTTCCGGTACCACAAACTTGGGGCTGCTGCCATGCCTCACCGCAAACACGGTAAAGCCCTTGTCCAGCAGCGGTCTGAACATGCCCGATGTCTGTTCGGGCGGCGCCCACCTGGAATACCAGCCGCCGCTGACCATGAACAGTACGCCAATGCCGTTGGCCTGCTTGGGCTGAAACACGTCCATGGTCAAGGCCATACCCACCTTGTGGCCATACACCACATCAGGTGTCACCACCACATCCTCCAGCGCAGCAAACGCACACTGAGATGAAAAGGCGAACATGGCCACAAAAAAGGTGATCCAAAGAGATCTCGAGGTGTTACAGGCTGCTTTCATGCGTTTTCCTTTCCACGGATGGATGGGTCCCAGGGTCAGAGGTGAAGCCCAGTTTCTTGAGCCCCTGCTGAACCTCGGGGCAAGACATAAACAATCGCCACAACAATGCGGATCGATAATTTTCAATCATAACCACAACAGGCCCCTGGTCAATGGCCAGATACCTTTTCGGAAACCAGTCTTCCTGCTCGCTGAACGCATCGTAAAAACCATAGGGTCCCCAGAGTCTGGGGCCAAGGTGATAGAAGAAATGTTCAAGGGCTGCCAGGGAATAGTCCGGCGCATAGGGAAACGAGGACAGCGCCGCAGTCGGTGAAATCACACCGAGATCTCTGCTCGGGCTGTGCGCCGCATAGAACTTCAATGAATAGCTGGCTGTCAGGCCCCAGCAGTGTTCACCGTACCCCAAATAGTGCAGGGGATTTTCGATACAGTGTTTCCTGTTGAGCAGCGTGTGGTTCCTGTTGTGCTGCCAATAGTCGGCATAGCGATCTTTCAAACCACGGGGGTCCAATCCCAGATAGGAATAATGCGCCCAAAACAGCGGTCCGCCCTGGTCGCCTGATCCATTGTGTTTGAGTGACAGGGACAGAATGTCACTGTCTTCCGTCCGAACTATGTCACCTTCTCTGGCCCAGCCCTCGTGGTACACCTCTGCAGGGATTGAATGCGTGGGGGACGCTGCGGCCAGCACATAGGCAATGAGGCATTCGTTATAACCGGAAATCCGGTGGTTCATGGCCCAGCCGTAATTCGGTGACCAGTGCCAGGTGAGCACGTTTTCACCGTCTCTCCGAAACCAGTCCCATTGAACCTCTCTCCACAACGCATCAATTCTTTGTGACAGGGCTTTTTCCGCGGTCGTCCCATCTGCCAGATACTGCCGGACTGCAAGGAGTCCCTGCATCAGATACGCCGTTTCAACCAGGTCAGCCCCATTGTCCTTTTGGCTGAAGGGAACCGTTTTACCGGTCTGGCCATTGAGCCAATGGGCCCAGGCACCCTGATACCGGTCGGCCTTCTCCAAAAAGCCCACGATTTTCCGGAGTCGCTCCACACCGGCTTCACGAAGGATAAAACCTCTTTCCATCCCGACCAGCAGGGCCATGACCCCAAATCCCGATCCGCCTGAAGTCACCACGTAACGGTCGCGGCCAGGGTTCTCGTCGTCCACGTGAATGCGCTCGAGTGCCATGCCGGAATGAGGTTCCGCCCCATCCCAGAAGTACTGAAATGTCTGCTGCTGCACGCGCGTCAAGAGCGCGTCTGTGGACAGAGTCTCCTCGGAGACCAGATCGCCCAGAACCAGGATGGCCCCGACATACCAGGCTGTATCATCAAAACGTTCTGGATCGTCGATTTTTTCCTGGCGCTGTGCCAGGATGGCGGCCTTGTCCGGCTGGTCAGTATCCAGTTCCAGTGCCACGGTGTGAATGGCATCCGGCAAATCGCTGGCCAGGGTCAGTGTGGCCAGGCGGTGATACGTGCAGTAGGCATCGAACCTGGGCTTGATCACAGTCGAGCCATGGTCCACAGTCACCTTGACCTGTCCGCAGTCCGGACCCAGCAGGTCATAGATGCCCAATCTCGTACCCTTGAACCGAATGGTGATGCGCGATCCTGGTTCATTGGTAAAGAACATCTCGGGCATGCGATTGCGAAACTTGCTGGCCAGATCGTGTGTCGCGGGGTCAAGCTTTTTCCATTCAGGGCTTAGCGAGGCCCAGCTCAAAGAAACCATTTTGGCGGCTTCCCAGTTGTCCGTGACAAAGGGTGTTGGCAGCGGGCGCGGCCCTTGCTTTCCAACCTGGTCTATCTGATCCATACTGCGCACCACGGCCTGGAGATACAGGGCGTGTCCCGTGTCCGTGTAGGGATGGACATTGTCCGGCGAAAACAGGATCTTGTCACCCAGGGCCTGGGTTTCCGCCTCGGTCTTGGGCTTGGCGCCCTTGAACAGCAGCTTGCCCTCACCCTCCAGTCTGGCCACGGCCAGACCCATGTGGATCGAGGGAATTCCATAATGATCTGCAATGGCTTCCATGGCCGAGGCAGCCTGCGGAAATTTCCCGTCCCGCAGGGTTTGGGTCCATGCGCCGACCAGGGTATAGACAAAGCAGATATCGGTGGTTGCATCTGCCCTGAGAGTCTGCCTGACGATCCCCTCCATGGCCTGGTGGATACGATGCACTGGTGCACTCCCATCGTTCACGGCAAACTCTACAAACAAAAGATCCGGTCGATGATCCAGCACATCCTGCTTCAGCCGGAACACACCGAGATCCGAGCCTGTGCCTCCAATGGCCGCATTGATTTCGCTGATGTCGGCCTCGGGAAACCGGCTGCGGAACCAGTCCAGTGTCTTGGGACGCCAGCCCGGCTGCGCCGTGATGCTGCCCCCCAGGTAGGCGATGCGCACGGATTGTCCCGCACGGACCTTGCTCAAGAAATTGGGGAGGCCGAGCCGAGCCCGACATTCCACGGCATCCCGCAGAGGCGCCTCTTGAGCCAGGGAAACCACAGAGCAAGCCATAGAACAGGCCAACACGGACACGATGACCAGTCTGCGAAGGGTCGTGACATCAATCATTTTTTCTCCATCGTCATGGATCAACCATGTCTATCCAATTGTCGTGCCAGGTGAGTGCATGACTCCCTGGGGCAGCCCTACAGGAACCAGGGACTGCGCATGGGCCGATTCAGGAGACGTGTGGCCTGCACATCATTCAGGATGGCCTCCTTTTCCGGGTCCCACCGAATGGGCCGACCGAGGCGCACGCACAGATCCGACATGTGGCTGATCGTATCTGAACGAATCGCAGACTCCAGGGGACAGATGGTGGGCTTGCGCGTCTTGATGCAGTCCACAAAGTTTCGATCATGGGCCGGACTGTTGTACAGATGGACCTCATTGGCCTTCAGCTTGATCTGTTTGAGCTTGGGATCACTGGTGTACAGGCCTGTGCGGTCCACACTGACCCAGCCGTCTTCCCCGAAGAACGTGGTGCCATGACTGACCCATTCCTGGCGGTAGGTCATGACCACGGCCTTGGCAGTGCGTTCACTCATAAAACGCATGGGCAGGCCACTGGCATAGTGACACTGAATGTCCCACTGGCTGACCGTGTCGTACAGACCCTGTGTGGGCAGCGTGCCGCTGCCTTCATAGGACACAGGGCTGGTGTGATCCATGTCCATGCCCCACTGGGCAATGTCCAGGGGATGCGCGCCCCACCCGGCAATGAAGCCCAGGGCAAAATCGTAACAGTGATATGTGCCGTAACAGGTACATCGGTCTACCGTATAGGGACGCATGGGCGCAGGCCCGGTCCACATGTCGTAGTCCAGGGTCTCCGGCACGGGCGCCGGTTTCGTGGATCCGTACTGCTTGACGTGAAATGCATTGAACTGCTCCGAGATGTCGGGACACCAGGCCTCAATCCGTTTGACTTCGCCGATATAGCCGTTTCTCACCAGTTCGCAGGCCATGCGAAAGTTGCCGTCCGAGCGCTGCTGGGTTCCGTACTGAAACACATTGCCATACCGCTTGACCGCCTTGCGCAGGGCCTGGGCCCACACCATACTCACACCCAGCGGTTTTTCCACATACATGTCCTTGCCTGCGCGTGCGGCATACAGGGCCACAGGTACGTGCCAGTGGTCCGGCGTACAGACCACCACACCGTCAATGTCGTCGCGTTTGAGTACCTCACGGAAATCATCGTAGGCCTCGGTCACCTGTGCGCCGTAGCGCTGGTTCAGTTGCGACTTGACCCGTTCCCGACGATCCTGGTACGCATCGGCGATCGCCAGAAATCTCACGTCTTCATGCTGCACAAAGCCGTTCATCACAGCGGAACCTCGCCCTCCCACACCGATCATGGCCAGGTGAACGCGATTGCTGGGTGCATTGGCCCCGAAGACACTGGACGGCACCACGCTCGGCAGGGCCAGTGTACTGGCTGCAAAGGCGGCCTTTTTCAAAAATTCTCGTCTATGGATCTGCTTGGATTGTTTCATGGTTGTGTCCTTACCCGGCCCGTGCTCAACCAATGAGGGCCTTTAAATGAGCATAACTTTTTTCTGCCTGGGCCACGGTCCCGCATTCCACGCTGAAGACAATATCCTGCGAACCGGCCTTGCAGATATCCACCACCTTCTTCCAGTCAATCACGCCTTCACCGCAGGCGCACCCCACGGGCGTCCCCGTGACCTTGCCGCGTTCGGCCTCAGACTGCTGGATGGAGATGTCCTTGGCGTGTAGATGCACCAGGCGGCTGGCCACGGCTTCAAGCCAGGTATAGGG
>JAIPFM010000170.1 GCA_021736645.1 Phycisphaerae bacterium
ACCCAATGAAACTGCAGATCCTGGGCACAGGTTGCCCCAAGTGCAAGAAACTCGCCGAGTTGACCGAGGCTGCGGCCAAGGAACTCGGCCTGGACTACGACCTCGAAAAGATCACGGATATCAATGCCATTATGGGATTCGGTGTGATGATGACTCCGGCGCTCGCCGTGGACGGTCAGGTGAAGATTACAGGTAAGGTTCCCGGCGTGGATGAAATCAAGACCATGTTGAGTTAGTGTTCAATGTCAAGAGTCCTGATTTCAAAGTTGAAAGTACGTTTTTTTCTCAACTTAAACCTTGGAAATTTGAGCTCTATACTGAATGAATTTCATAGGCGTGTCTGACCATGTTCGAAACCATTCATGTCTGTCTGTTGCAGTGTTCTTGTGGTCAAGGAGACGCACGTCCCTGGTTGTTGATGATCATGGCTCTTGCGGGTTTTGCGATTTATAATCGATTTAAAGTTGTGATAGTGAAAAAAGGAGGCCTTACCATGCAAAAGAAATTACTATTGATTGTGCCAGGTGTGTTGATATTGGCAGTCGCGGGGTGGGCCATGAATCAAGGCCGGACAAACACACCCGTCTCCGCCTCAGTCGAAGGCATTGGCATCCCTCGCCTGCTGGATCTGGGGGCCACAGAGTGCATTCCCTGTAAGATGATGGCGCCCATTCTGGAAAACCTCAAGGAAGAGTACAAAGGTCAATTCCAGGTGGATTTCATTGACGTTTGGAAGAATCCGAAAGAGGCGCCAAAATATGGGATCAAAACCATTCCCACGCAGATCTTTTTCGATACCAAGGGCAAAGAACTATGGCGGCATGTGGGATTTATCTCCAGGGAAGACATCCTGGGTAAGTGGAAAGAGCTGGGGTATGAATTCAAAACGACCGAATTGCCAACCATCGAATGTTGGGAACCGGCCAAGAAGGAGACACGCAATAAAGATCAGATATGCTATATGTGTGACGGGGATATCCATGCCAAGAAATTGGTGACCGTCAAGACCGACAAGGGAGACGTGCGCCTATGCAATCCTCACTGCTATTTCATCATGTGGTCTTGCCTCACCGAGGATAAGGCCGACTTTGAACAAAAGGTCACCATGACCGATTGGGCGACCGGTCAACGGATCCCTGCCTTAGAGGCCGTCTTTCTCACCGGACAGGACGAAACCACTGGTCGCCCCTGGATTAAGGCCTTTGCCAATCGCAGCGCAGCTATAAAAGAACGCGGCGTCAGCGGTGGCAATACGGTTGGACTAAGCGTGCTCAAACAACAGGAGATGTCCCACCGTTGCGGCTTTTGTGATCGATCCTGTTATCCCCAGGACGCAGCCGAGGTCATCGTGGACGGTGGCGTGCAAACCTGGGGCTGTTGCAGCCACTGCGCCCTGGGCGTAGCCGTACGCACGGGCAAGGACATCGAGGTACGCCAGCCTGATGGTCTGACCGGTGAGATAATTGTGGTCAAGACTCTGAATGGACAGGTGGCCTCCCTGGAACCGGCGACTGCCGTGGCCTGGTTCGGTCAGCGTCAAAGACCGGACAAGACCTGGGGCTCGGCCGGCTGCTTTCATCAGGGGTTCTTTGCCACACCGGATCACCTCAAAACATGGCTGGACAAGCATCCTTTAGAGACCGGCAAGCTCATCTCCATCCAGCAGGCCCTGGCCGACAAGATGAAGCTTACCCCTCAACAGATACAAAAAGCCTGCAAGATTGGAGAATGTTCGCCGAAGTAGAGAAAGGGTCCGAAGTCCAGGGTCCAGAGTCCTCAGTCTGGGCTCTCGCCTCGGGACAGTTGCATCTGGACTGAGGACTGAACGCTGACGACAGAGGACTGAAAAATGAACAAAGACAAAACAATTAGTGTTCTTAAATATGCATTGCTTTCGTTTGTGCTGGTGACCATCGGGTTTGCGATCGGCAAGGAAGTGACCCTGCGACGGGTGGCCCAAGGCCGCTTCCTGGATGCGACACCGGTAGATGCCAGCGTCAATCAAGTCGTGGTTTCCTATGCCCACGCCACGATTCGCTGCGTAAGCTGCAACACCATCGAACGTTTGGTCCAGGAGACCCTCGACGAGCAGTTCGCCGAGGCCGTGGCCCTGGGAAATGTGGTCTTCCAGGAGGTCAACTTCCAAGAGGATACCGCCTTTGCCAAGCAGTATGAGATCGTGGCCAACTGCGTGGTTTTGCGACAGATTCAACAGGGCCAAGAGACCCAGTATCAACGCCTCGACAAGGTCTGGGAACTCTACGAAGATGCGCCGGCCTTTAAGCAATACCTGGGTGACGCGATTCGCAGCTATCTCGGTGACCTACCGGGAGGTGACGCATGACCTGGATCACACTCGGTTCGGCCCTGTGGCTGGGTATTCTGACCGCGATCAGTCCCTGTCCCCTGGCCACGAATATTGCAGCGATCTCCTTTATCGGCCGCCAAACCAGCCAGCGTAGGGCCGTGCTGCTCTCGGGACTCTGCTACACACTGGGACGCACTCTGACCTATGTCCTGTTGGGGGCCATCATCACAACAGGACTGCTGGCCACGGCTCAGATCTCGCAATTCTTACAAAAGTATATGAACGAAATCCTGGGGCCGGTGCTGATCGTCTTGGGCATGATCCTACTGGGATGGATTGGCTCAACCATGTCCATTAACCTGGCAGGCCAAGGTATCCAAAAGCGGGCCGAAAAAGGCGGCCTGGCATGGGCGGTCATCCTTGGCGTTCTCTTTGCACTTTCGTTCTGCCCGGTTTCGGCCGGGTTGTTCTTTGCCGGTTTGATCCCTTTGGCTGCCCAGCAGGAGTCGCGTTTCATACTCCCGGTTCTGTACGGCACAGGCACGGCCTTGCCGGTATTGGTGTTTGCCTTTCTCCTGGCCTTTGCAGCCGCCTCTGTGGGCAAGGCCTTTAACAAGCTCACCGTCGTGGAACGCTGGGTGCGTTTGATTGCGGGAAGTCTGTTTATACTCGCCGGCATTTACTACAGTCTGGTCCATGTGTATGGAATCACATTTTAAGAGGAATACCCAATGAAACGATTATGTTTTGTGTTGCTGGGGCTCTTGCTCTTGTCTACGGCTCAAGGTCGTGAAGACTTGCAGTATTTAAGTTCCTGGTCGGCAGACCATCAAATCAACGACAAATCCTTTTTCTCCCTATACGGTGAGTGTTATTCCAAAAATGACATGTCCGACGACTACGTGTATGACGGCTTTATCACATACGGTCGTATAATCGAAAAAGGATTCGGAATGTTGGTGCAGGGTTATTTTGAATCTGTAGAAGCCGGTAACGGCTTGTGGCGTAATACGCGGTCAGTTGTACTGGGACCTACATACAAGGCATCGCCGGGAGAGGGCTGGACCGTCAAAGGCCAAATACGCTTCTTCTACCAACTAGATCCCAGTGCTCGCTTTGACTACTACCGCCCCCGTCTGACCGTTATTAAAGACTACGGGCCTTTCAAACTGAGCTTGTCGGATGAAATGAGAGTGGATCTGACCAACACGCGGGAAACCGATTTCTTCCGCAACCGTGTATTTTTGACAGCCCTCAAGGATATCAATCGCCACTTCACACTGGGACTCGGTTATGTCCGTCAATCTGACAAAATCAGCGGTGACTGGCATTCTTTCAATGCCATACAAACTCTGGTAACCTGGCATTTTTAAAAAGGAGATGACACTATGGACAGACGAAAATTCATGAACACAGGTGTCGCAGTAGGTGCTGCTGCGATGGGATTGACTGCTGTGGCTCAGGCCGCGGAAGAGAAGCCGTTGACCATTTTGGGCATTGCGTGCAGTCCGCGCCAGGGAAAGACCACGGCCACGAGTGTGAAGGTGGCACTCGACGCGGCTGCAAAGGTCCACTCGAGCATCAAGACCGAACTTATCGATCTAGGTGCATTGACATTTTCCGGTTTCAATGGGTCCGGGCAGTTCCCTGAGGACGATTTTTTCAAGGTGGTCCTGCCCAAACTCCGCGATCCTGAAGTCGGTGCATTGATCATCGGGTCACCCGTCTACTTTCGCAATATGAGTTCTCTGTGCGCGGCCTTTCTGGAGCGTTTGTCAGAGCTGCGCAAACCCAGGCTCCTGCTGGCCGACAAGGTCGTGGGTGCATTGAGTGTGGGCGGGTATCGTCACGGCGGGCAGGAACTGGTGATCCAGCAGATCCAGACGGGCATGCTCTGCCACGAGACCGTTATCGTGGGCGGCAAGCCAGGGGCCCATCAAGGCGCCACACTATGGAATAGCCAGGGTGACGACATCATGAAAGACGAATTTGGTATCGCCACAGCCAGGCAACTTGGCACACGGGTGGCTGAAGCGGTACTATGAACATTTGAAGTCCCTTGTCTGGAAATAGTATGTTTCAATACAAGGGGCTTCAGTTCTATCGCCCCTAAAATCAGTCGCACATGATTGAGTTCCGATCTTTACACAGGTATAATCCGGTTTGGGATTTGACGATGTGGTCGCCCCTTTGACAGGCAGCATGTCAAGCTGAATCCGTGGGAACATTGTATACACTGTGAGTCAGGGAGCCAACAATGGATAAATTACGAGTTGTGAAAGTGTTGTTCGTGTTGGGGGTGTTGGGTGTCTGCATGGGTCTCTTCTCCTGTGCGAGTCAGAGAGGTCATGCCGAATTTCAGGATGCCTTCAGTCTTGACAAGGCCAGCCTGGCCAATCGGGGGGCGAATCACTACATGAGCCTGGAACCGGGACACAGGCTGGTTCTCCAGGACGGCCAGGATACTCTCACCCTGACAGTGCTGGATGAGACCAAGTGGGTGGATGGCGTGGCCACGCGCATCGTGGAAGAGCGAGAGACCCAGGGCGGCAGGCTGGAAGAGGTCTCACGCAATTACTTTGCTGTGGATCCGGCCACAGGCGACATCTACTACTTCGGCGAAGACGTGGACATGTATGATGCCGACGGTCAGGTCACCGGGCACGAAGGCAGTTGGCTGTCCGGTATGAACGGCGCCCGATTCGGCCTGATGATGCCTGCCAGGCCCGAGGCAGGACATCGCTACTATCAGGAACTGGCCCCGGGCAAGGCCATGGATCGTGCTGAAGTCATCAGCCTCAGTGACACGGTGGAAGTCCCTGCCGGGCAGTTCAAGCACTGCCTGCGGACCCGGGAATCGAGCGACCTGGAAACGGGCACGGAAGACAAGCTGTATGCCCCGGGCGTGGGCCTGTTGAAGGATGGCGGCTTCAAACTGGTCAAGGTCGTGACATCTGCTCAGTAGACTGGACTGTCGCTGTTTAATGGCGTGCCTGAATGGAGGGGCAAGGCCGCATTTGGGCCTTCTTGGAGATAGGGCTGAAGATAGAGGTAAGCTTCTTCGATAGACTTCGCCCTATGAAGGCTGGCTCTCAGCCCTGCGGCGCCCTTGAAATGGATGACGTAGAATTTGAAGTATTTTTTCAGGACAGTGAAGCCCAGGGTCTCTCCCAGACTCTGTCGACACAGTTCGGCGTGGTGCCACAGGAGCTGGATGCGATGGGCAGGTGACAGTGACTCCATGGTGCGTCCGTCACGTGCAAAGAGAAAGGGATTCTTGAGCACTGCGCGGCCCGCCATGACACCGTCCACACCGTAACGGTCGTGCCTTTCCTGTATCTCTGAAAATGACTGGACATCTCCATTGCCAATGATCAGGGTGCGGCTTCTCATGCCGTTGCGCAGGGCCACCACCTTGCCGATCTCGTCCCAGTTCGCCGCGCCGCGGTACATGTCCGTGGCGAGACGACCGTGAACCGTCAGTGCGGCCGGGTTGAGAGTCAGGAGAAACTGGGTCCACGACTCTGTGATGAGACGATCGAATCCGAGCCGTGTCTTGATACTCACCGGGACCCGGTCACTGGCTGATTCTCTGGCGGCCAGGAATAATTCTCTCGCCAGGGTCGGGTTATTGATCAGGGCTGAACAGCATCCTTTGTCAATGGCCCTGGACACAGGACAGCCCATATTGAGATCAATGCCGTCATAGCCGAGGTCAATGAGTGTTTTGACCGCCGCGCAGGTGTGGTCCGGCGAATTGCCCCAGACCTGGGCAATGAGGGGGTGCTCTTCCGGGTGGAACAGCAAACGGTTGCGTGTGTCTTCATGGTGGCCGGCCAGGAGTTTGTCCACGTGGACGAATTCTGAGACCATGACGTCAGGGGCGCCGCACAACAGGACCAGGCGGCGAAAGGCCGTGTCCGTGACATCGTCCATGGGGGCCAGCACGGAAAAGGGACGCGTCAGGTTGTGCCAGTTGAATTTTGAATGATGGCTGTGGGTTGTGGTCATAACAATGGTATTTCAGCCGCGTTTCGATGACCCACGAACATAGTGGTCTGCTCAGGTGCCAACTCGCTGATCTGGATGTCACGTTTACCTTTAACCTTGACAGTGGCTCTCAGACCGTCAAAGCCATAGACTTCAATACTCTCTGTGCCTTCCGGCAAGTCTTTGAGTGTTAAGGTTGTGTCCGGTCGATCTGTCCAGCCCTTGCGATTCTGCCACACCCAGATGGTTTTGCCACTGCCCTGTAAAACGAAGACGCCGCTTTGCCTGGGATCAAGGGACGTGAAGTGCGTGCCTTTGGTTAACTGACACACCATTCTTAATACGTCACCCCGCAGTGTCGGCGTCCAGGGTGTGTTTTTGAGGGTGAGACCATAGTGATCATCCGAGGTTGGCGTATGAAAGATATTCCAGGGCAATGCAAACTGCGTCACGGGCTGACCCTGATTGCCTGTCACGCCCAGCGCATCCCAGAGGGCTGTGAGGAATCCCCTGGCGGCTTGCTGTTCTGTGATGTCCCGCTTCTTGAAATTGAACTCGGTCGTGTAGAAGGCAATGTCCGCAGTAATACCCCATTGCTTTTTGACCAGATCGAACTGATTCTGAAGTGAGTTCTGATACGTGCCAGCCATGGGTTGCCACTGGATGTCATAGTAGCGGTGAATATCCATGGCTGACAATTTGCCGTTGTTGTACAGCCTGGCAATGACCGGGCCATAGCGGTTGGTTCGCAGCAGCGGGATTTCCTGGAAGCCGCCTGGGCTCACACGCAGGTCCTTGCCCACACTGTGCACGCCATCGGCCAGGCCCTCCAGGGCCGCGGCATATTCGTTTGGGTCAATGGGTGTGGGGTTGTTGTCTTTCCACATGGGTTCGTTGATGGCCGAGTAGAATCGGATCCCCCAGTTTTCAATACCGTTTGACTTTAGAAACGGGCTGTTCGGGGCAAAACGCTGTGCAAAGGCCTGTCCCACCTGGAACCACTTGTCATGACCGCCGAGCGGGCCGTTCCACTTGGTGTAATATTCGAACAGGAGCATGGGCTCTGTGTTGTACTTGTGTGCCAGCAGGACGAGATCGTCCAATGTTTCCGGCCGAGACGTGCCAGAGTTCGTGAAATACTCGTTTTCACTGACCGCGATCCTGCACATGCCGGCGCCGATCTGGTTCAGGATGTCAAACCGCTGCTGTGCCTGGTCCAGTCTGTCCGGGTAGAAATTTCCGCCCCCCATCATGGCACCCGGGTCTGCCAGGAGCGACAGGGGCAATAGGAGTACCATTGCCAATAAGCCAGATTGTTTCATGTTGCCTCCATATGTAGTCAAAGCCATGCGATCATCAGCATTGTATCATGATGTTTTGGGAAATATAGCATTACCTTTTATGGCCGGCTATCTTATCGCGGGGTTACTATGAATTTGGCAGGCATATACGGATCTCAGATCTCCAGACAATCGAGAGAAGGCACGTCATGCAAGATGGTTGCTGAGTCGGCGAGGCGAGTTCTCAACGATTTGGCGAAGCCATCCAGGCCAGGGAAGTCCCACTATAACGCAGATAATTGTAGGGTCAAACCAGTGAGAATACAACTGAGAATCTTAACCATATTAACGAGCGAATTGTTTCCCTGTCCTTGCGTTTCAAGGAAAGGACCTTTAACGGCTAATTTAACGAATGATGCGAATTCCAAAGGCCTGTCAAAACTAGAAACCAATAACCAGTAACGAGTTCCCTGTCATCTCGAAGAAATGAGCGATCTATTAAACTGGTCTGCGCAGCGGCTCAAACAAGCTGATGGCTGAATGCTGACAGCTTAGAGCTCATAACAGCTACTCTTCCTCGTCTGCCGCGACATTGGAATCCTCACCTGACAGGCGCTTGAGCATGTGTTTTATATCGGCGCCGCCTTTAACGACGACGTAGCCGAGGACCGTGATGTACCATCCGACGCAAGCCAGAGACAGCACCAGCCAGAAGGTTTTAATCATCAGAATGCTTCCTTTCTACACTCGGCTCAGGTTTCAGCAGGGACCCGACTATCATGGCGACTGCGACGCCGACATACGTCACGATGCCCCAGACATGAGGGCCAATGCGTTCGGTGAACGGCTCGGTGGCCGGGATCTTCTGGAAGACGAGAAAACTGAATGGCAGCACTGCGCCGAGGATGATGGCCAATGTGGCGCCCCAGTTGTTGGCCTTTTTCCAGTAGCAGCATGCAATGAGCAGCACGGACATGCTGGAGAGATAGATGCTGCCGGTGACGGCCAGATAGGTCCAAGCATCGCCCTTGATCTCATACCACAGGCCGTAGACGAGCAGGAATACGCCGATGATCGCAATGATACACCGGTTCCACATCAGGCCCTTTTTCTGGGACCATTGACCCTTATGCAGGGGCCCCATGATGTCATTGTAAATGACACTGCCCCAGGTGAGCATGTACGAGGCGTCTGTGGACATGTCCGCTGCCAGCATGGCGGCCACCACGACCCCCATGAGTATGGGCGGGACGAACGTGCTCAGGAGTTTCGGCATGGCCAGGATCGTGTGTTCGCCGATCTGGTCAGGTGTGAGCACGGCCAGTGCGGCAATGCCCCAGATGCCCGGCAGCAGAAACCTGCACACAAAGAACGGGCTCGTGCCCTTGTAGATCTTTCGACCGGTGGTGCTGTCTTTGGCTGAGAGCACACGCTGGATCATGGTCTGCCAGGTGAGGACCACGGCCAGGGCCACGAATGCGTTGAAGATCACGTAGGCCGGTCCCATGTCGGGATGCACAAAGGGATTGAATCCGCCTGCACCGTGATGGGTCTCTACGGCCTGGACCATCTCGGTCCAGCCGATCTTGACGAAGATCATGATGGTCACGACGAGCAGGCCAATGCTCATCATGATGAACTGGAGGTAGTCCGTGATGAGCACAGAGACCATGCCGCCCATGATCGTGTAGAGGCCGATACCTGCCAGCAGCAGGGTCATGGTGATCTCGAGGTACTGAGGGTTCAGGCCGCACACGACCACAAGAAAATCACCACCCATTCGGAGGAACACGCCCATATTGAGCAGGCCGCCCAGCACGATCACCACACCGCTCATCCAGCGAACACGAGGGCCGAACTTCTTTTCGAAGAGTTCAGGGACCGTCATCACGCCGGCCTTTCGAAGCGGGTTGATGCCAAACCCTGTCACGCCTACAAACAGCATGGCCATGGCCAGCAGGATGCCGGGTGTGGCGCCGGCAAAGCCAAACTTGACGCCGTTCTGGGCCGTGTACATGCAGGTGACGATCCCGAACTCGCAGGCCGTCAGGGAGGCGATGCCAAGATAGATATTCAGCTCTCGGCCTGCGACCAGGAACTGATCGACCTTGCACACATATTTGCGCACAAGCACGCCCACGATAATCACGGTGGCGATATAGACGCCCACAATGCCGCCATCGAGATACGTGAAGTTGCTCATCAGAACTCTTTCAATGATCTGAAAACTGAATACTGCAAACTTGAAGTTCACCAGAACTTCAACTGTTTATATACTGACTCAGTGACCTGACGATTTCAAGGTTATAATCCGGTTCGAGGTGATAGATGATCCGCAGACTGCCGCCGGCGTTCTGTTCGATCACCTGCCTTGCCCAGTTGAGGATCGGCTCAGGGGACGCTGCGCACAGGTCAGCGGGCATGGGCGCCATGTCCACTGGGAAGTCGTGGCCGAAGATGTCTCTGACCTTCGCCATGGACGTGTCGCCGCCAAGGTCGAGCATGGCCAGGTTGGCAATGCGATTGATCGACTCGAGAAGGTGTGTACTGCACCCGCAGGAATGAAATCTGAGCGCCCCGAGCGACTCGGAGATGCGCGATGCCTGCGGCACAACGAACTGCTCGAACATGTCCGGGCTGACCATACACCCGGAACACTCGCCAACATGCACGGCAGTCATGGGCAGGTCTGCGATCTTTGAAAAATGCCGTGTGAGTACGATCGAGGCCTCGGTGATCCAGTCCATGACCGCAACCACCTTTTCAGGTTCGGTCATGAGATCGATAAAGAGGCTCTCGCCGAGGAATTTCTGAGCGGTGGTCAAGGTGCCGTGAAGGGTGGCCCTGCCGGATGCATCCCAGAAGAAAGGCGGGATCGGCGTTAAAGACCCGTCACTTTTTATCTCTGCAATCTGCTTGTCGAACAGGGTGATCAGGTCATGGTCGAGCAGGCTTTCTGGTGACGGCAGGCTGTCCGGGGTCTTGCCCTTCAGCGGTGTCATCGAAATATCGGCATCCATGGCAGGGTGAGGGACAAAGTCTGCGCCCATGAGCATGCCGAGTATCATGTTCGGCTGGATGCCGCCCACGAGTACCTGGTCGCTGGTGAAATGCTCGAACTGGCCGAGATTGCTCTCTGTGTAAAAGATATCAAGATCGGGGAGTTCCTTTGCCGCATATGCATTGCAGCGAAGATCCGTGTCATGGCGTGTCTTTGGATCGAAATAATACGCTCGATCAAACACCACATCAAGATGCCTTGCCATCCATCCCTTTGACAACGACCCGATAAGAGGTATCACATCATACCTCCATTGAACCAAAGGTGGGCTTCCTGGTTTTCCATTTGCCTTCCGTGAAGTCAGGGACCTTGACAGGGGTGCTGCCCGCCTTGATCGAGTCCCCTGACAACGGCACAATACAACTCATCAGCACGGAATCATACACATCGATGGGGGGCTGTGTCCCGTGTCGAACCGCCTCGATGAACAGCTTCAGTTCCAGAAAATCCGTGCCGCCGTGTCCGCCCTCGAATGTCTGCTTCCACCACGGATGCTCGTACTCTGTCTGGTAGGGATCGAATGACTCCCACTGATGATACGTCGGAGTCCGGCCGGTAATATACACCGAATTCCTCGCCTCGTCGTATAGTCCCCGGGTCCCCTGGATCAGCCAGCGATTGTCGTAGGGCCGCGGCAGCTGCATGTCGTAGTTTATCACGATCGACTTGCCTTGTTTTGTCTTGATCGTGGTGGTGACAATGTCTCCCTGGGCATATTGTCTCTTTGCGCCGGGATGATCGGCCCCGAATTTTCGGACAAACATATCGTTGATGCCGGAAGAGCGTGTCGCAGTGGACGTCAACGACTCGAGCATGTCACCACAGCCGATGTCCATCCAACTGTAGACCGGGCCCACGCTGTGGGTCGGGTACTGGTCACGGTTGTATTTGAGGAGGTATTCGGCAGGCCATCGGTCCTGGCCGGTTTCAGCATCGAAGAACCAGTGGTCAATGCAGTCATGGCTGTGGGCACAGTGGCAGTGGACGATCTCGCCAAGCAGACCGCGACGAATCATGTTGAGCACAGCCAGATTGTCTCGACGAAAGCTCCAGTTCTCAAGCATCATGCAGGGCTTGCCGGTTCTTTGAGAGGTCTTCACAAGATCCCAGCACTCATCGAGGGTCAGGGCGCAGGGCACCTCCACACCGATGTATTTGCCGGCATTCATGCCATAGACCGCCATGGGCGTGTGCCACTTCCACGGGGTGGCAATGAGAACGGCATCGATATCATCCCGGTCCATCAGCTTCTTGAACGCCAATTCGCCATCCGAATACTCATCGGGCCTGGCACGTCCTGTACTGGTCACGATTTTGGACGCCGCGGCCAGGGCCGTTTTGTCAATGTCGCACAGTGCCTTGATCTCGACATGCTCGACATTCTGGCTGGTCGCCAGCAGGCTCCGTCCTCTGCCGCCCGTGCCCACGATGCCCAGTCTGACTGCACCCTGATTATTTGATGGAGCCGCAAAGAGTGTTGAGGCATTGGCCATCGCCATACCGGCTGCAACATATCCCGTGGATTGAATAAACGTCCTTCGTGT
>JAIPFM010000171.1 GCA_021736645.1 Phycisphaerae bacterium
GTAGAAGCCGTCATCAAACGCATTGGCAGCCAGGTCAAAGGTCCTGGAAGGTGCGTTCAATGCCACGGTGGTGCCCTCGGCGTCTTTCAGTGCCGGCATGACACATATTTCTGCCCGCTTGATGGCGCCTTCGGCGATCTTGTCAGCCCACATGGACAGGTCCGCGGTGATTTCCCAACTGCCGTCTTGTGCCGAGACCGTGGTAAACCGGGGATGCTCTGCACCAGCGGTATACTCCAACAGCCTGTTTCTGTCTGCATCCCGGCCATGCGCAGCCACGATGAAGTCCTTGGTGTCATGGCCGTACAGGCCGACCATCACGGTGGGCACAATATCCGCGGCATTCAGGGCGGTGATATCCGCGTTCTTTGCGGCACTGAAGCTGAAGGTCAGGATGTTGCCGTCCAGGGACGCTGTATCTATCGATGTGGTAAAGACCTCGGAATACTTGGTGCCTGCAGCATCCGCATAGATTTCCGTGTCATAGCCCGTGTGAATCGCACTGAAGACCGGACCAAAGTCGGCTTCTGCACTGTGGCATGCCTGACAATCCTCTGTATCCAGGTCCATCCCCTCATGCATGTCTGCAGGGATGATCGCTGTCAGCGCCGGTGCCCTGAGTGAATCTGTGCCTTCTGCCGGCCCGGTCACAGGGTGACAGCTCTTACAGGTGGCAATCTTGAAATTGGCATCCGTCAGGATCATGTCAAGCTTGCCTTCGTGACATGTCGCACAGTTTGACATGGATTGAGGATATGGGAATTCCATGGCATGAGACATATGCGTGTCGTTCATGACACTGGCCTTGTATGCGTACTGAGCTTTTTCCGCATCTGTCTGAGCGGCCCCTGCATGTATCTCAGCATACCGGGCAGGATCATCAACCAGGATCTGCCAGTCTCGGTGGCCGCCATTTCGCGTATCATAATGGCATGTCTTACAGGCTGCAAAATCCGGTAGACCGTCAACCGCGGCGGCTCGGTAGCCATGTTTCATATAAGGTGCACCGTGGCATTTTTCACACCCTGATACCGTCGCCGCAGACTCATAGGCAGTTACATCACCGAAGGCCAGGCCTGCATTGGATACGTCTGTGTACAGCGTCATACCCTCGGTATCAAGAGCGCCGTCACCAACATAGGCATAGGCGATACCGTTCGAGCTGTTCAGATCATAGGCAATGCCTTTGGCAGTCACAGCGTACTGGCCATTACCCAGGGCGACTGGATTCGAGAATGACTTTGAGTTGTCATACTGTCTGGTGGCGCTGTCATAGGTCACCGCATAGAATCGTTTTTGATCCAAAGACGGAAGTCCATCCTTGTCAATATAGGGAGCGCCGTCCTTCATGATGGTGACTGTCATGGTGGCGTCAAAGGCGCCGGCCCCGTTGTCAACGCTCGTCACACTGTCAACCGTAAGTTCCAGAGAACTGGTGTCCGAATACTGATCGTAAATGGCCTGATGGTTTTTCTCACCAGCCCCGCTATGACAAGTGACACAGGATTCTGGTTGGACATCGGCACAGGGTTCTTGAGCCAGCACGCCGGATGTGCACAGCAACAGGACAACAAGCCCTAATGCCATGGTCAGTGAACATTTTCTTCTTTGCATTGTCTACTCCTCAAACAATCGTTCTTGGTTTACTACAAATTTGTGCACAAATTTGTATGTCTTGTATATGACATGTGACATAAAAATAATCAATATGCGAGGTCAAGTATTTTGAGCACTATCTAGAAGAGCACGACCTCCTTTCCAGGCTACTTAAGACACATAAAATATTTCTGCCCATCATCCCAATTCTCCATTGAGTCGCCCGAGCCACTGACTCACTTCATTCGCCAGACAGTTTAGAACATTTGATCAGAAACAACGTCTTTCTTAAACGCAGCCTAGGAGCCTGTCGGAGCATCCGATCTGGCTTCGAGCGGCTTGTTTTCCGACGGGACTGCGTCCGGCTGTATCGATCCCCAGGGGACCTGCTTCGCCGTCCTTGCCAGCCGAAAAACCGCTCGCTCTCCCCCTAGGGGCAGGCGGGCCGACGACGGGATTCTCCGACACACTCCTAGAGCGAATCCAAATCAATAGCAAGAAACGTGCTAGAAATTGCTGTAGCCCTGTCAAAAGCCTCAGATACTCACAGAACCCACTTTATCAAATGGATTTGTGCATATCTATTAATTAATCACTACTTCCCCAGATTACACACGACAAAGTTGCAGTTTCTCAATTTCGGCAATAATTCCCCTACTTATTCCTGTATCTGGGAACACCTGAAACAATGCGAAATTTAAGGTGTTTACCCTGTGACGAAATGAGTCGTGAAACACGCCGACCAGATGAAGTCAAGGTGTGGGTTCCGCCCAAAGCACCTGCGGGTGGCCAGACTGCCTTATTCCGTGAATGAAGATGAACGAAGACTTTCGGTCGTTGTCCTCGGCGCGCCTCAGGCTCGCTCTTGGGTGCCTCTATTCTTTTTGGAGTGTGGGCATGCCCTTGAGGTAACCAAGTGACGCCAGAAACTTGTCTGTTTCGAGCAGGGTCTCGAAGTACCTGGCTTTATTGAAGAATCCGTGCGCCTGGTCTTGATACAGGTGCAGGTCACAGCGAACACCGGCCTTTTCCATGCGGGCTTTATAGGTTTGTGCTGTGGCCACAGGAACCAGATTGTCTTGGGTGCCAAAGAACACGATGGTGGGCGGCGCGTTCTCGTCAATGTTGTGCAGGGGTGAAAAATCCTTCCAGTATGCCTTCACACGATCATGACCATAGCCATTGGGACCATTGTCAAACACTGGATTGAACAGTACCAGCGCGTCAGGACGGCAACTCACAGAGGTGTCTTCTCCGGGTTCATCAAATCCGTGAACCACACCGGTCGCAGCCGCCACATGCCCGCCTGCTGATCCGCCGCCAGCAGCCAGCCTGTGGGGATCGATGCCAAGTGCCTTGGCGTGACTGCGTAACCACCGAACTGCAGACTTGCCATCCTTCACGCATTCTGCGGGGGTCGTCTTGTGCGTCTTGCTGACTCTGTATTCAGCACAGACACACACCATGCCTCGTGACGCCAGGTACCTGCTCTGGCTGTAGAATTGACTGGGACTCCCTCCCACCCAGCCCCCGCCAAAGAAAAACACCATGGCCGGTCTTTTGTCACTGGCCTTGAAATCCGGTGGATTGAAGAGATGAAGCGACAAGGTGACGTCACCCACGGTCTTGTAGGGGATAATCTTATCCGGCTTGTCCTGGGCAAAGGCGCAGATCGCCAGACTCAGCAGTATTCCGGTAAAAATCAAACATCGCTTCATCATGTCACTCCTTTTCTAGCCGTTTATGACGGACAAGCTATTGCCCTTCTAATCCCAAACCCCTAAACCCTTTTCACCGTTCAGCGAGTCCAACAGTCGGCAAGACGATACGAGTGACAGACCTATTCCGACTTCAACTCTCGGCGCATGAGGTCACGAATAGCGGCCTGCACAGGTTTGTGCTCGAACAGGACTTCGTACACGGCTTCTGTGATGGGCATTTCTATGCCTTTGGCACGGGCCAGTTCCACGAGAGACTGGCAAGTGGCTGCGCCTTCCACAACGGACTGCGTGGCGTCGAGGGCCTGTTTCACAGTATCCCCGCGTCCAATGCGTTCACCAAAGGAACGATTTCTCCCCTTGGGAGAGATACAGGTGGTGACCAGATCACCCAGACCGGCCAGACCGGCAAAGGTTTCTGCTTTGGCACCGCAGGCCTCGCCCAGTCTCATGATTTCTGCGAGTCCTCGGCTGAGTAGGGCCGCCTTGGCATTGTCGCCAGCCCCAATGCCGTCAATGGCACCGGCTGCAATGGCGATCACGTTTTTGCAGGCGCCTGCCAGTTCCACGCCGATCAGATCGGTGTTGGTGTACACACGAAACCAGTTTGTGTTAAATGTGACCTGCATGTGCTGAACCAGGGTATCATCTTCGCATGCCACACAGGCGGTCGCGGGCAGGTGACGCACCAGTTCATCTGCAATGGTGGGACCACTGAGTACACCGCAGGGGCAGGTGTCTTCCAGCACCTCGGCCAGGATTTCAGTGGGACGCAGGAGTGTCTTGTTTTCAATGCCCTTGGCCACGGACATCACAGGCACGCCAGCAGGCACATTCGGTTTGAGGCGTGTCCAGACACTGCGCACAAACTGACAGGGCACAGCAGATACAATCAGCTCCGCGTGTTCGAGAGCCAGGCCGTCATCGGCCTGGAAGATCAGGGAGTCCGGCACAGGGTAGCCCGGAAGAAATATCACATTCTCCCTGGCCGCTTCAAATCGGGCCAACTGATCGGCGTTATACCCCCAGAGGGTCGTCTTGACAGCCTTGTCACACAGCAGCATGGCCAGCACTGTGCCCATGGCCCCATCACCAATAATCGTTACATTCTTGAACATAGTGGGTTATTTAATCACGTTCCTGAAAAAATGGCAATGCCTAACAGGACTTTTGCGAAAAGCCCTGTGGTTTTCAGTTTTCAGTAAGCAGTATTCAGAAAAAGTGTTTTTTTACACCGTAGATCCTATTCTGTGGTTTGCACATTTGAGATCCACAAAAATTCAGATCTAAGAACACTTGAAACCTGGACTTTGTACAGGATAACTGAAAGCCCATTCAATGACTGAAAACCGAAAACTGAACACTGAAAACTCCTCTATGCCACAAACTCGATGTCCAGGGGACTCAACCGCTTGAGTCCGGGCAACTGATTTCTGCCAAGGATGCACTCGATGCACACCTTGTCGTCCCCGTAGGTCTCTTCAAGGAGCTGCCCCTGGGCCCTGAGGAAGCTCTGTGTCCTGCCGTCCGAGTGGGAGCAGGTGACTTTGAGGTGCAGTTCACGGCCCCTGAACCGATCACAGATGATCTCGCTCAGGGCAGTCAGGCCCATCTGAGTCTTGGCTGAAATGGTCACACTGTCCGGATGCAGGGTTTGCAGCAGGTCCAGCGGCCCTGTCGTCTCAATGACGTCGGTCTTGTTCAGCACCAGGATCGTGGGCTTGCGATGACACCCGATCTCTTTGAGGACTTGATTGACGGCTTCCACCTGGTCCAGGACTTCGCTGTTGGACACGTCCACCACGTGCAGCAGCAAATCAGCGTGCACAGCCTCTTCCAGAGTGGCCTTGAAGGAGGCCACCAGTTGGTGCGGCAGGTTGCGCACAAACCCGACCGTATCACTGACCAGCACTTCAAGGCCCCGTTCCGGGCACCACTTGCGCGTGCGCGTGTCCAGTGTGGCAAACAACTGATCCTTGACATACACATCAGAATCCGTCAGCGCATTGAGCAAGGTGCTCTTGCCCGCATTGGTATAGCCCACAAGACCGACCTTGAACAGATCGTGGCGTCCGCTGATTTCCCGCAGTTTGCGCTGGTCGATCTCCTTCAATTCCTCTTTGAGTTCGGAGATGCGTTTGTTGACCAGACGGCGGTCGATCTCGAGCTGCTTCTCGCCCGGACCACGCGTGCCAATGCCTCCGACCGCGCCTGCGCCCGTGCCGCCGCCTGCACCTGCAATCGTATCCAGGTGGGACCACATGCGGGTTAACCTGGGATAAGTATACTCCAATTGGGCCAATTCCACCTGCAATTTGGCCTGACGAGTCTGGGCACGCGTGGCAAAGATGTCCAGGATCAACTCGCTGCGATCCAGCACCTTCACCTTGAGGATGCTTTCCAGGGCCCGGATCTGGCCGGGCGACAGATTGTTGTCGAAGATCACCACATCTGCTTCATAGCGAATGACCCGCTCAGCCAGTTCCTCGGCCTTGCCCTTGCCAATATAGGTGGCTGGCAGGATACTGTTGAGTTTCTGCTGAAATCGATCCACCACCTGGGCGTCGGCACTTTCTGCAAGGGCGCTCAATTCGGCCAAATCATCCCCAAGCTTTGTGCGTTTCAGAATTGCACCCACCAATATGGCGCGTTCCCGCTGAACTTTTAAAGACTGTCGAAACCGTTCCAATGAGTTATTAACCTCCAAAAAACCGAGTTTTTATAGTTTTTGTGCGCCTAGTATATCCGGGTTCAGGACCCTGTGGGTAGAAAAGATTAGAAGATAAATTGTATATTTTTCTTGAAATCAGTAAATTAGTTCAATAAATTGGGTTTCTTTGTTTTTGAGATAATGGCAGTGTGCCCGCATCGGCCAAAGCCAAGTTGTTGATACATTAATTGAAAGGGTGTGTAATCCATGCTAAAGGTTAAAGGGCGTGCAGGTGAATCGGTTCAACAGATGATCAGACGGTTTAAAAAGCTCTGTGAGAAGGAAGGCCTGATCAGAGACATGAAACGTCTGTCTTATTACGAGAAACCCTCTGAAAAGAATCGTCGCCGCATGCGCAAGGCTCAGCGCAACAACAGCATGGGTCGCTAAGCCATTCCCATTTCAATTTCATTCATACAGACTTACGAGAGTAGGCAGTCTTTAAAGGCTGCTTGCTCTTTTCTTGTTTGGCTATCCCGTTTACATTGAGCTTGTGTACGCGCACAGTCTTTGATAGAGTATGCCTTTGCTGTAGATCATGGCATGATATGCTAAAATCCTGGGTCATTTTTGAGGTCACTGATGAACGTATTACTGGTTGGAAGCGGCGGCAGAGAGCACGCCATTGCCTGGAAACTGAAACAATCCAAAAAGCTTAAAAACCTGTATATTGCACCAGGCAACGCAGGTACAGCCCAATGCGGTAAGAATGTGGACATCAGCGACACAGACCTCCGAGGCCTGGTACAGTTTGCCAAGGACAAGGAGATCGGCCTGGTCGTGGTCGGCCCGGAAGATCCGCTGTCCATGGGACTGGTGGACCTCCTTGAGGCTGAGGGTATCAAGGCCTTTGGACCGAGCGGCGCAGCAGCCCAACTGGAGGCGGACAAGGCATTTTCAAAGCTGATGATGCGGGCAAGTTCGGTGTCCACTGCCGAAGGACGGGTGTTCGATCGATATGATGAGGCCAAGGCGTATATTGCCAGTCGCGACGAACCTGTGGTGATCAAAGCCGCCGGCCTGGCCAAGGGCAAGGGTGTCATTGTGTGCGATGAGCCGTCAGACGGCATTATTGCCGCTGAAAAGATCATGGTGGATAGAATCTTCGGCGATGCAGGTAGGCAGTTGGTCGTCGAGGACAAGCTGCTCGGTGAGGAGGCCTCAATTCTGGCATTTGTGGATGGCAGCAAGACCATCTATGTGATGGAGTCCTCTCAGGATCACAAGCCCATCGGTGATGGGGATACAGGCCCCAATACCGGGGGGATGGGGGCGTACAGCCCTGCCCCTGTGGTGACAGACAAACTGATGAGCAAGATCAACCGCGAGGTCCTGGTGCCGATCGTGGACGGCATGAATCGCAATGAGACACCCTACAGGGGCGTACTCTATGCCGGCTTGATGATGACCAGTGGCGGACCCAGGGTCCTGGAATTCAATGTCCGGTTTGGCGATCCTGAGACCCAGCCCATTCTGATGCGTCTCAAAAGCGATCTGCTCGATGTATTTCTGGCCGTGTGTGACGGGCGTTTGGATGAAATCACTCTGATATGGGATCCCCGCCCTGCCGTGTGTGTGGTCATGGCGTCTGGCGGCTATCCGGGCGACTACGCCAAGGGCAAGGTCATCAAGGGGATCGCTGAGGCTGAAACCCTGGAGGATGTCAAGGTCTTCCATGCCGGCACCGCGTTTTCCGGGGACCAGGTAGTGACCAATGGCGGGCGCGTCCTCGGCGTCACAGCCATGGGGGACACCGTGGCTGAGGCCAAGCAGCGCGCGTATGAGGCCGTGGATAGAATCCAATTCGAGGGGGCCTACTGCCGAAGGGATATTGCGGACAAAGCGATCAGGGCCCAAACTCGGTCCTGATTTGGAGTCATGGACGATCTCAACACGTATGGAGTCGCATAAACAGCACAACCGAACAGGGTGGCGAGGTGACCGCGTCATTAGAAGGTGCGCGATCAGCGTACTGGTACCTCTGACCGTAATTGTACTCTATGCCCTGCTGGTGAATCAGTTGCCCAACCTGGCCATTGAGCAGATCGGAAAACTCACGCACACAGATCTCGGAGCCAAGTCTGTCACACTGAGATTGAATGGTGCCGTTGAAATTCGTGATCTGATCATTCTGCCCAAAGACCAGGCGCTGCGCAAGAGTACCATCCTCAAGGCAGAGACCGTACGAGTCAAGTTCAGCCGCTTGAGCCTTCTGCTCTTAAAACCCAAACTCAAGCATATATTGATCCGAAATTTCCTGCTCGATGCCCAGTTCAACAAAGACGTGGATCTCTGGAATATTGAGGGTATGGCCATTGACACACTCAAGGCCGAGAAATCCTCCATTATGCCCGCGATTGTGCTTGAAAACGGTGTGCTTCGATACAGCACCATTGAGAAGAAATTTATCAATGTCTTGGCATCTGTTCCCATAGACGCCACATTTGAACTCAATGAAATCACTGAGCAGGGGCATCATTTCCAGATCAAAACTGCAAATATTTTTCAAAACGTCGGGCAGAGTATACTCAATGGCTTTTGGATACCTGGACGCGTCACCGTGACTGGCGGGCTTTCGTCCAGAGACACCCCATCCATGGAACGGGTGTGGTCCATCGGCGCCATGGCAGCCCAACTGGAATACGATGCTGAAAAAAACTACACATTTCAGAGCAGTATCCGCAATTTTAGAAGTCGCCTGACCAATCTCAAACCCGCCTGGCGTGAGATACCGGAATGGCCGAATCCAGCCACCCCCCTAAAGGCCGTTGAAAACTTCTTTGCACGCTACCAGCCGTCTGGTGAAGCGGACCTCGAGGTGAATGCGTCCGGCAACCTCAACCATCTGGCAGAGAGCGAGTATGAGGCCCGCCTCAATTGCCTCAATGTCTCGATGCAGGACAGGGCTTTTGACTACCCGATTGACCACCTGGCCGGGTTGGTCACATTTCGAAAGAACGCCATCTTGTCGCAGGGCTTGCAGGGCAGGCACAACGCGGCCCCTGTGCACATTGAATTTGATGTAGACACGTCCTTTTCACCGCCCCATTACATTATCAAGGCCAAGAGTGACCACCTCGCTCTGGATCTGGATTTATTTAATGCGTTGAACGATCAGCAAAAGGAACTCTGGAAGCGATTCAATCCCAGGGGGCTGACCGCCTTTGAGTATGAACGTCAGCGGCTCTCACCCAATGACATTCAGAAAAAATTGATGCTGAACCTCCGGGATGCAGAGGTCACTTACCTGGGCTTCCCCTATCGGCTGGAACATCTTACTGGCCGGGTGATGTTTGAGGCCGATCGAACCGATTTTTCAGACCTGATCTCCCAGGTGGCCAATCGGCAAATCACGATCAATGGATTTATGCTCAAACAGTCCGATTACAACGACTTTCACCTGGATATCCAGGCCCGGAACATTCCTCTGGATGACACGCTGAGTTTGGCCTTACCGGAAATAACCAAGACCGGATACGACCAACTCAACATGAGCGGCCAGACTGATGCGATGATCCTCATTCGCCCGGACCCCAATCAACCTGGCCAGGTCACGATTCATACAGATCTGACGCTCCAAAATGCCACCCTCCATGTCCTGGAGAAGAAACTCCCCCTCACGCGTGCCAATGGCCGGGTCACACTCTCATCCAGAGGCATTGAGATCAAATCACTGGACGGCCTTTTTTATGGTGATCCATTTTCTGTGACAGGCAATATTGAACTGGATGAACAATCCAAGCCCACCCTGTACGATCTGGTGGTGGCGTCCAAGGGACTGGCCATTAACAGTGTCACAGAAGCCCTGCCTGAAAGACCTGTCCAGATTATCAAGAAGTTTCAACCCACCGGGAAAATCGGCCTCCGGGCTCACCTGCGTCGTATCCGGCACACAGAAGAACTCCTCTGCAATGCAGTGGTGAACTGCAATGGTCTGATCATTGAACCGAAACCTTACCCCTATGCCTTGCAGGCCTTCCAGGGCGAACTTGTCATAGACAATGACCTGCTCCAATTCAATGATGTGTGGGCACTCCCGGTCAGCCAGGCAGCTCAACGTAAACCCAATGAAACCATTGGATTACGAATCAATGGCGAAGCCCTGATGACCGACGGCAGGTTCACATCAGGCCAGTTTGAGTTTTCAGGCATTGATCTCATGCTTGAAAAGACATTGGGCCTGGCCATGCCGGAACAGATGGCGGCCTCCTATGAAGCCCTGTCTCCCTCGGGAACACTCAATATTGACCCGAGCAGGATCAAGATCACATCCGGCCAGGACAACGTCTATTATGTGGACTACCAGACACAAGCCACTGTCACAGACTGCAACCTGACCCTCATAGGCGCTGATGCCGAGTTGGTCAAGGGCTCCTTTGTCGCAGCCGGGCATTACGATACTCAGTCGGGCCTGCAAACAGGGATGATCTCCCTAAGTCCCTGCGAAGTGCGTGTCAAGGGCAAGAAAGCCACTAACCTCACTGCAAACATCAATTACGACCCTAACGATAAACAATGGCTGTCCCAGGATGTGCTGGCTGATTTTTACGGAGGCCGGATTGCCGGACAGCTCTGTCTGGCACTAAAATCCTCAGAACGCCCGGAACACTGCGTGCAGCTCACTGTCACGGATGCCAATTTGCAGGAGTTCCTGATGGATTCACCCAAAGAATCGGCGCGCACGCAAAAGCAGTCCGTGGGTGATATCAATGGATATCTGTCGGTCATTACCCCCCTGCTGCCTGGGGAACAGCGAATTGGCAGATGCATGTTCAAAGTCATCAACATGCAGGTGGGTAAGGTGTCTCCCCTGTCAAAGCTGCTTCTGGCCCTGTCATTGACAGAGCCCAAAGATTATGCGTTTGATACCATGATTGTGAATTCCTACATTCAGGGCGAGACGCTGCACATTGAACAGTTGGACCTGGAAGGGAAATCTGTGGCATTTAACGGCAGCGGCACCATTTATCTGCCCACAGAAGCATTGAATCTCTCCCTCATAGCCAGAGGTAAGCGCCTGGCGTCAAGCAATCCCACGCCCCTGGAATCCCTCACAGAGGGATTATTCGGCACTGTCATGCGTGTAATCGTGAAAGGCACATTGAATGATCCGGAGATCAAAACGCACATGCCGATGCTGGAAGATCCCTTCAAGCTGCTCGGCAGCCCGACAGAATGATCCATTTGACACTGAGAACGCCCCACTGCATTCTCAGATTCTCAAGCCTTCAATCGTCGCCTCAAACACCATGGTGCCATCCACCACGCCCTGTACCTTGAAGGTTTTCTTGCGTTTCTTGAGCAAGGTGGCATGCGCCAGGAGGTACAACCGACTCCCAGGCGAGACAGTCGACCTGAATTTGGCATCTTGTATCCCGCCAAATCCCACAAATCCAGGCTCTTTAAGGACTTCCTTGACGTAAAAGCTCAACAACTGAGCACCTGCCTCAATCATGATCACGCCAGGCATCAGCGGTCTGCCAGGGATGTGCCCCCGAATCCAGAACTCGTGATCAGTGACGTCTTTGTACCCCAGCACCAGATGTTTATCCGGGTCAAACCACAAAATCCCATCCAAATGCTGCATTTCAAAGGCCTGCGGATTGATCTTACAAATAGCTTCCTTGGCAAAAAGAGGCTTTGCATCTAGGTCAAATGCGGAAATATCGAATAATAATGCTGGAGGCATGGCATCCCTCAAGAATAATTTAGGTACAAATCCTTGTATCACCATCTGCGCATGATTTCACGTACCGCATCCTGCCCAGAGCGACCATCCTTATACAACACTGACTGTCCTCAAAAGCCCTTTATTATGGCTCTGATCGCAATTCCAGGACGCGATTTCTCACCTCCTGAGAGGCCTGCTTGACAGCCTGCATCTGCTTGCGCACGCGAGTGCCGGCAGCTTTGTTCCCACCTTCAGCCTTGTTGATGTCCATTTCAATCTCTGCGACCAGTACTTTTAGTTGTTCATATTCCTGCATCCAATTAATCCTCCAAAAGAGTAATTAAAAATACCTCATGACATTACCGAGCCCCAGACCGTTTGTCAAAGAAAAATAGCCCTCAGAGGCAAAAAACGCAGACCGGTGAAAATTGCAGC
>JAIPFM010000172.1 GCA_021736645.1 Phycisphaerae bacterium
TTGCCGGACTTGTTGGGGATGGCAGGGGGATAGTCTTTGAGAATGACTTCGGCCTTTGCCAGTTCTTCGTCCGGCAATGAATAGGGCATGAGCTTGCCTGCCATGTAGGCCTCGTAGCCCTTGAGGTCCATGAGTCCGTGACCGCTGTAGTTGAAGAGGATGACCTTTTCCTTGCCTTCTTCCTTGGCCTTTTTGGCTTCCTGAATGGCAGCAGCCACGGCATGACTGGTTTCCGGGGCGCAGATAAAGCCTTCGGTGCGGGCCCAGGTCAGTGCGGCTTCGTAACATTCGACCTGATCGATGGCCCTGGGTGTATGCAGGCCCTCGATCACGCACTGACACACAAGAGGTGACATGCCGTGGTATCGCAGGCCGCCTGCATGGATGGGCGGCGGCACAAAGGCGTGCCCCAGCGTATACATGGCCATGAGCGGTGTCATACAGGCTGTATCACCATGGTCATAGGCGAATGGGCCACGCGTCAGGGTCGGACAGGCCGTGGGCTCCACGGGGATGATCTCCATGTTGGCACCGTTGATCTTGTCCTGCGTGAAGGGGAAGGCCAGACCGGCAAAGTTGCTGCCACCGCCGGCGCAGCCGATGATCACGTCCGGCAATTTTTCCCCGATTTTTTTGAGCTGGGCCTTGGCTTCCAGGCCAATGATCGACTGGTGCAGCATCACGTGATTCAATACACTGCCCAGGGAATAGCGGGTCTTGCCTGTGGGGTCTGTGACGGCTTGCTCGATGGCCTCTGAGATGGCAATGCCCAGACTGCCCGGTGTGTCCGGCATGGTGGCGAGGATATGACGGCCGGCGTTGGTCTCGTTGCTGGGGCTGGCCACACAGTTGCCGCCCCAGGTCTGCATCATGAGTTTTCGGAAGGGCTTCTGGTCAAAGCTGATGCGCACCATAAAGACCTTGCACTCCAGACCAATCAAGGCACAGGCAAAGGACAGGGCCGAACCCCACTGCCCTGCACCGGTTTCGGTGGTGAGACGTTCGATACCGAACTGCTTGTTGTACCAGGCCTGCGGGACTGCCGTATTGGGCTTGTGGCTGCCTGCGGGGCTCGTACTTTCGTCTTTGTAGTAGATCTTGGCGGGCGTGTCCAGGTAGCGTTCGAGATACACGGCGCGACGCAGCGGTGCAGGACGCCAACGATACAGGATGTCCAGGATCTCCTCAGGAATGTCAATCCAGCGTTCCTGGCTCACTTCCTGCTCAATCAGGTTCATGGGGAACACGGGTGCCAACATTTCCGGGCCGATCGGGTTGCCGTCCGGTCCCAGAGGCGGCAGCATCGGGGAAGGCAGGTCGGCCGCCATGTTGTACCATTGACGGGGAATGTCCTTTTCATCCAGTAAGATCTTTCGGTCCATAAAACGCTCCTTTATTCAAAATGATGAAAAAATTAGAGCCATTGAGCACCGGGAGTGTGCACAGTACCTCAATTGCCCCGTCGGGTTGACACTGAATTAGCCGGTCTTGAACACGCCATAGAATTATAAACGGCATTTTAATCCCGCCAATCCAGCAAAACAACCTAAAATTTCTGTTTCATCCCTACCCAGTCATGAAATGAGGTGAGTAATTAGCGTTATGCTTTTCTTGCAGCACGGCACCATAATACAAAGAAAGGATGCTCAACATGAACCGCAGTACAAAAACAAGGAAGGGCAGGCTACAGGGCAGGGGTGTCAGTGCTCTTTTGACGGTAGGGTCGCCATGCTCAGCGCGGTGTCATCATGTCTCACTGAACCCATTTGAGAGTCAGCAGGTTTCTCGCGTCTATATATCCGGGCGAAAGACCGCGGGTGGTGTTTTTCGATAGCCAGTCATTATTCAGGGATGGATAAAATCTGTGCAGGGATGCACAATTGAGAGGGCCTGCACGCAATGCAGGCCCTCTTTATATCTGCTGCCGAAAGAGGACTTTACCAAGTGGCGGGCGTCTAACTCAGTACAGCTTGATGAGCCTTGAAACTGGTATATCCCTTGGGGCCAAGGGCCGCATCGTACCACAGGTTCATACCAGCCTCCGGCGCGAGGGGCCAGCCATTGGCGAAACGTTCCACCAGGTCGGGATTGCTGATATAGGGACGTCCAAAGGAAATCAGATCTGCGTGACCGTCCTGAACAGCGGCCTCGGCCGTCTCCTGGGTGTAGCCGCAGTTGCCCATGAGCAGCCCGTTGTACACCTCACGGAATTCGGCCAGAGTCATGGGCTCTCCCAATTTGTGGAAGCCGAAGGCCAGGCCGTCCATGACATGCAAATAGCCGAGATTGTATGTGTTCAACTCCTTGGCGACATAAAGAAACTGATCACGGTAGTCTGCAGAGCCCATGTCATTGAAGACGCCGTTGGGTGCGAGACGCACGCCGACCCGATGGCTCGGGAAGACAGTGAGTACCGCTTCGACCACCTCTTTCAGCAGACGGTAACGCTTGGCGACGGAGCCGCCGTAGGCATCGGATCTGTGGTTGGTGCGGGACTGCAGGAATTGATCCAGGAGATAGCCGTTGGCAGCATGGATTTCGATGCCATCGAAACCGGCTTGCAGGGCCCTGTCTGCTGCGCGGCGATAGTCCTCCACCACGCCGGGAATCTCGTGGGTCTCCAGGGCCCTGGGTGTTTCGTAGGGCTGTTTGCCTGTGGGCGTATGGATGTGATCGCCCTGCAGTTTGATGGCAGAGGCACTGACCGGCAATGAACCGTCGCTGTGAAGGCTGCTGTGTGAGGCGCGACCGCAGTGCCAGAGCTGCATAAAGATCGGTGTGCCTTGTTCGTGTACGGCCTCAGTGACTTGTTTCCAGGATTGGGCCTGCGCTTCTGTATAGATTCCCGGACTGTCGAGCCAGCCGATGGCCTGGTCGGAGACAACCGTGGCTTCCGTGAGAATCATGCCTGCGGACGCACGCTGCACGTAGTATTCTGCCATGAGGGGCGTTGCCTGTCTTGCCGCACCGGCCCGCGACCGGGTCATGGGGGCCAGGACCACACGATTTTCTAGGGTGATGTCGCCGATCGTTAACGGCTTGAATAGTGCTCCACTCATACTTGTCTCCTTGTTAAACAGCCCTGGGGCTTTGTCTATGTGTTTGCTTGAGTCTTCTTTACAGTGATACTTTCGCCGCGAACCACGGGTTCATTGGCAGATTTGAGGCCAGGGGTAGTTGTTCTCCATAAAAAAGGGCTGAGCACCCCGAAGGTGCTCAGCCCAGAAAAAACAGGGTAAGTTAGTTGGCCTTGGCGACTTCTTCCTTGGGCAGGATCACGTTGTCAATCACGTGAATCACGCCATTGCTGCAATAGATGTTCTTGATCTGAATCGCTGCGTTGTCCACCATCAAGGAGGGATAGAGAGACTGGCCATTGAGGGTCTTGACCGTATGGGCTGCAATGATGTCGTTTGAGTTCAGCTTGGCAGCCAGCACGTGATACTTGAGTATGGCCTGAAGCTTGGCCTTGTTTTCCGGCAGAATCAGGCTTTCCACGGTCCCTGCAGGCAGTTTGGCAAAGGCGGCGTCAGTGGGTGCGAACACGGTGAAGGGCCCGTTTCCGCTGAGGGCGTCCACCAGACCGGCAGACTGAATGGCCGTCACCAGTGTCTTGAACTGACCTGCATCGACTGCAGTCTGAACAATGTTCTTGTTCGTGACGGCCGGTGCTGTGGTACTGGCGTGCCCCTGAATTGGCTTGGAACTACCGGGCAGGATGACCTGGTCGATGACATGGATCACGCCGTTGGTTGCCTTGATGTCTGCTTTCACGACTCTGGCGTTGTTAACCAACAGGGTTAGAGCCACTTTGTTGCCCTGGAGTGTCTTGGCATCCGTGTATTTGATCACATCTGCGGACATCACCTTGCCGGCGACCACGTGATACTTCAAGATGGCCTGGAGTTTGGCCTTGTTTTCCGGCAGGAGCAGGGAGGCCACTGTGCCCTTGGGCAATGCAGCAAAGGCCGCGTCTGTAGGAGCAAACACGGTAAACGGTCCAGCACCCTGGAGCACCCCAGCCAAGTCGGCTGCCTGAAGGGCGGCAACGAGCGTCTTGAATTGTCCTGCATGCTCGGCCGTATGGACAATATCAGTGAGTTGTTCCTTGTGCGTATGGTCTGCACTGGCAGTGTCCGCAGGTGTACACCCGCACTCACTGCAGGCCATAACGCTGGAGGCTCCGAATGAAAACATCACGAGTGTGGCGATAATCATTTTGATCTTCATGGTGTGTCCTTTCGAAAAAGAGTTAAAAGTTGCATGCTTGGTTTCTACTTTTGCTGTCATCATGATCAAATCCTTTCTTTATTAAAAAAACGTTCAAATCGTTCTTATTAGGTATAGCGATCCTGCCTCGCCCGGGTTCAGGTTCTTCTCAAAAAAATCAGATAAAACAAAAACAAAAGGCTTCAAAATGGGTAAATCCTTTGTTAGTATGGACATAAGCTCACTAATATTATTTTTAACAATACATTCATATCATTCAATTTCGAGGTCGCTTTTATATGGAGAGGCAATCCAATCCAGCAGCATTCAGCCCCAAACAGGTCGCTCGGGCCATCTCGGTGAGCGAGGCCTCCATCAAGCGGTGGTGCGATAAGGGTGTACTGGCCTTCAGCAGGACGGCCGGAGGTCACAGGCGAATTCATTTGCCCGTGGTACTCGACTTCATTCGAGCGAATGCCTTCCATCTGGCGCAGCCCGAGGTCTTGGGCCTGCCGGCCAATGTGGGTTCCGGATCGCGTACGCTGGCGCAGGCCTGCCGCCTGTATGGTCAGGCCCTTGAGCAGGGCGACGAGGCGCAGTGTCTGCAACTGGTCCTGGATATGCGTTTGGCCGGGCATGAGGTGGCCGTGATTGGTGATCAGATGATTGCGCCTGCCTTCCACGCCATGGGACTCCTCTGGGAGCATGGTAAAGCCGAGATCTATCAGGAGCGTCGCGGCGTGGAGATCACTCGGCACGTGCTTCTCCGGCTCAAGGATACACTGGCCCCTCCCAATGTCCAGGCACCGGTGGCGATTGGTGCCACCCTCGCCAATGACCGCTACACCCTGCCAGGACAACTCGGCGAACTGGTGTTGCTCGAATTGGGCTGGCAGGCCCGCTTCATGGGCACCGGATTGCCGGCCGATACCATTGCCAGGGCTGTGCAGGACCTGAAACCTCGCATACTCTGGCTCAGTGTATCCAGTCTGGAGGATGTGGAGCGATTTGTCGGCACGTATCATCAATTGTATGATTACTGTCTGTCCCAACAGTGCGCTGTGGTTCTTGGGGGGCGTGCTGTCACTGAATCCCTGCGCCAGCAGATCCAATATGCCTCTTTTGGTGACAACCTGCAACACCTCCGCGCCTTTGCGCAGAGCCTGGGTCTTGTCAGGTAATGGTCATGCCCTAGTGCTATGTCCCACTTATTCTGTCGGGTTCTCTCTTGTGGCAGCAGGCCATCTCCTGCGTCAGAAATCCTCGATCCCCGGGGGACCTTCGTTTTCTTCCTTGCATATAACCTACTGGCACTGCGAGATAACTCAACATTATGCCTGGGACAAAGCACTCGCGGCCCACCGATCTCCATTCATTCTCTTTATGGATTCTCTTGGATCTTGAACTGTTCCCGGGCTGAAGTTTCCGGCCGAGCGACACGCGTTGAATTTTTTCCGAAATCCCAAAAACTATTGCTTGACTCTGACCTGTATAGGGCTATAACTGTGTATATACGATATATACAGCATAAACGGCATGATCAGATTTGAGGCTGTTATGAAAATCATGATTTCCAATGCATCGCCTGATCCTATTTACGAGCAGATCTTGCAGCAGATAAAGCAGAAGATCATCAGCGGTGAGCTGAAAGCCGGTGATGCCCTGCCTTCTTTGCGGAGTCTGGCCAGGGATCTGGGCATCAGTGTCATTACCACCAAACGGACCTACGAGGAACTGGAACGCGCGGGATTCATCGATGCCGTGAGCGGCAAGGGCTGCTTTGTGGCCGCACAGAATGCGGAGTTCTTGAAGGAACAGAAGATGAAGGTCATAGAGGACAAGCTCTCCGAGGTCATTCTGGAGGCGCAGCGTCTCGGCATTCCATACAGCGAACTGAAGGCCATGTTTGAGGTACTCTATGAGGAGAAGTCATGATGGCAAACATACTTGAAGTAAGAAACCTGCGCAAGGCGTATGACCAGTTCACCCTGAAGGACATTTCCTTCCATCTTCCCGAGGGATTTGTGATGGGCCTGGTCGGCCCCAATGGGTCCGGCAAAACCACAATCATCAAGCTCATCATGAACCTGATCATGAAGCAGTCAGGCGACATCAAGGTCTTCGGTCAGGACCACAGGGCCTGCGAGGCCCAGATCAAGGCGAGAATCGGGTTTGTGTACGAGACGCCGAACTTTTACGCCAATCTGAGATTGGATCAGATCGCCTCGCTGATCGCACCCTTCTATACTGCCTGGGATCAGGCCGTATTCAGAAGGCACTGCCAGGCCTTTCAACTACCTTTGGATCACACATTCAAGTCACTTTCCAAGGGCATGCAAATGAAGTTTTCACTGGCCCTGGCATTGTCCCACCATGCAGACCTGCTCATTTTGGATGAACCCACCAGCGGTCTGGATCCGGTCTTCCGGCGCGAATTCCTGGAATTGCTTCGAGATCATGTTCAGGATGATCACAGGGCGGTGCTCTACTCCACCCACATTACGTCCGACCTGGAGCGCATCGCGGATTACATGACGCTGCTCAAGGACGGCGAGATCCTGCTTTCCCTGTCCATCAATGAAATCGAGGAGAACTGGGGTTTGATCAAGACCCAGCAGGAAGACACGGCCTGGGGTGATCTGGATGTGAAAGGCATGAGACAGAGGGAGTCCTTTACCGAGATCCTGACGTCGGACATCCAAAAGGCACGCCGCATCTTTGATCAAAACTCACTCTTTGAGAAGGCAAGCATAGAAGATATCATGTTTTTCTTGGCACAAGGAGACAGTCATGAACACGGTCCTCATTAAGAATCTGCGTCTGATCATGATGCTCAGGGCGTACCTGCTGCTGATGATGATCCCGGTCTACTTTTTTGCCTTTTATTTCTCACCCCCCATCAAGGGCATACTCTACGTGTTTACCACGGTGATCGTCTTTGGCCCTCTCGTGTCCATGCAGGATGCCACGGACTTCAAAAACAAGACCCACATGATATTCTTCAGTCTGCCCGTGAACCGAAAAGACATTGTTATGGGCAATTTCTATACGGCCTACAGTCTATTGGGCCTTGTTATCGCGCTGGTCTTTCTGGGATCCGTACTGATGCATCTGTGGAGCCCCCAATGGAAGATCATGACATTCGGTGAGATCTTGTTCATACTGACCATCGTCTGCCTCGAGGATCTGCTGGAAACCTGCTTCAACGGCTTTTATTATGATACCAATGATCACCCGTTCAAGCTGATCTTTGCCATCAGTCTGTTCTTTCTCCTGAGTTTCCTGGTGTATCCCTACCTGATCGCCTCTATCTCTCGTCTGGATTTCTCCTGGCCGAAGACGGGCAACCCCATGCAACTGACGCTCGACCTATTTAATAAACCCCTGCCTGCATTGATCGTGTGCATCCTTGTGGGTCTGGGCCTTGGGCTGACACTCAGGCAAAAGATTCACTATTTCGAGAATAAAGACCTGTAGACCACTGGTGGGATTGAAAGTAGAATGGCGTCATGAGTCTGAATTCAATTCTGAAAACCAGGGGCCTGATGCTTTTGTATTGCGGCCTGATGGCCGGCATGGTCCAGACGCAGGCGAGTGTCAACCGGACCGATATCCCGAAACCGACAGCACCGCAACTGGCGTGGCAGCAGGCCGAACTCGGTGTGGTGTTCCACTACGATCTCCACGTGTTTGACGACATGCACTATCATCAGCCGACGAACCGGAAGGTGCCCTGCGCAGATATCAATGCATTCAATCCTGAGCAGCTTGACACGGATCAATGGATTCGGACGGCCAGGGACATGGGCGCACGCTTCGCGATCCTCACCGCGTCCCACGAAACCGGCTTTCGTCTCTGGCAGTCGGACGTCAATCCCTATTCGCTGAAATCCGTGACATGGGGCAACGGCAAACGGGATATCGTTCGCGAATTCATTGCCTCCTGCAAAAAGTACGATCTTAAGCCGGGTATCTACATGGGCACGCGATGGAACTCGCAGCTCGGCATCTATGACTTCAAGGTCACTGAGCGGAGCACCGTCACCCAACAGCAGTACAACGCCATGATCGAAAAGGAAGTGGCCGAAATCTGTTCCCGCTACGGGGACCTCTTCGAGATCTGGTTTGACGGCGGCGCCTACGGGCCTGAAAGGGGCGGTCCCGACGTCCTGTCCGTGTTTGAAAAATATCAGAAGCACTGCCTCTTCTATCATAACTACGACCGCGCGGACGCACGGTGGGGCGGTTCCGAATCCGGCACCGTGCCTTACCCCTGCTGGGGGACCTTTCCCTACAAGGCCACCGGCTCCGGAGAGTCCACCATCAACCAACATGTTCAGGCCAATGGATTTGCCCTGCTCAAGCACGGAGACCCGAACGGCAGGTTCTGGATGCCTGCCATGTCGGATGCGCCGCTGCGTAATCATGAATGGTTCTGGGACGAGGGGGATGATCACAAACTGTATCCGCTCACATCCCTGGTCAACATGTACTACCACTCGGTCGGGCGCAACTCCACCCTCATCCTGGGTCTGACACCGGACAAGCGCGGCCTCATGCCCGATGCCGATGTGGCAAGATGCAGGGAATTCGGCGAGGCGATTCGCAACCTGTTCAGGCACGAGGTCGCCGCCACCTCCGGACAAGGCAGTCGAGTTCAACTCGACCTGCCTGCCAACGCCTCATTCGATCATGTCGTGATTCAGGAAGACATCGCTCAGGGCGAACGCGTGCGCCAATTCAGACTTGAAAGATTCTTCAGGGGCCAATGGATCGAGCTGAATACCGGTTCCTGTATTGGCCACAAGCGCATCCTGAGGTTTGACCCCGTCGCTGCAGACGCACTTCGGCTCACCATCTCGGAGTCGACAGCCGAACCCCTCATAAAGAACCTTGCCGCCTACAATTCTTTGCCGTCCAATGAAGACACCCTATTGAAGGTCATGACCTGGAATGTCCTGTACTCCTTCAATCACGGCAAGGCCACTGAGCAGGGCATTCACTGGATCAAGGATCAGGCCCCGGATGTGATTGCGCTGCAGGAGCTCAACGGCAACACGGCCCAAAGCCTGCAGCACATGGCCGGCCAGTGGGGACATGACCATTCGGTCATCCTCAAGGAGCAGGGCTTTCCAGTGGGCCTCACTTCAAACCGCCCTATCGAGGTCGTTGAAAAACAGGTCGAAGGATTTCATCACGGCTATCTGCACTGCAAGACCTGGGGCATCCATTTTTTCGTGGTCCATTTCTGGCCCTCGAAACCCAACGAGTCCGAATGGATTTTGAAAAGAATCAGGCCTCTACTTGACGCCGGTGAGAAGGTGATCGTTTTGGGAGATTTCAACAATCGTTCCCGTAGAGACAGTGAAACCGATGCCCATGTCAATGACCCCGACGCCTGCCTGATTACCGACAGATTCGAGGCCGCAGGTTTTGTGGATACCACGCACAGGCACGATCCCCAGGCATCCTATTCATTCGGCTCGCCGGTCCTTATCCCCCAGTGGGCAAAGACCATGGCCGATGTCCTGGCCAAACGGCAGCGGATCGACTTCATCTTCGCGGACAGTCAATTGAGCCAGCACTCTGTGTCCGGCACCATTCTGCACTCCGACGCACTGGACACCATTTCAGATCATTACCCAGTGGTGACTGTTTTCAAGCTGCCATCGGCTCGATGAACCACACAAAATAATACGAACTAGAAAAGTAGAGGGTCGATCATGCGAAACGCATTGATGTCAATCATGGCTGTCATTGCCGCTTCAATCACGACTGTCCAGGCCCAGGCCCAGGCCCAGGCCCAGGCATTCTCCCCTGAATTCTCAAAGGCCAAGGTCCCGTTCTCTGCGATTGCCTCCGGTCTGGAATATAAAGGCATTGCCGTGGCCGAAGAAGATTACACGGTCTGGGGTGCATCGCCCCTCATGGACGACCAGGGAAAAGTACATCTCTACGTGGCTCGATGGCCGGAAAAGAACGTGGACCCTGCCTGGCGCAAGTCCAGCGAGATCGCTCATTATGTCTCCGACCATCCTGAAGGGCCTTTCAAGTTTGTCAGCGTGGTGGTCAAGGGCAGTGGTGTCACAGGGGCCTGGGACTGCTACGCGCCGCACAATCCCGATATCCAGCGGATCGACGGCAAATATGTCCTGACCTACATCGGCAACACCGACTACCACCAGCCTCCGCATCCGCTCAACCAGCAGATCGGGATGATGATCGCCGACTCCCCCTATGGACCGTGGACAAAGGCAGGTGATAACGGACTCATCCTCGATGACTCGCCTGATCCCCAGCACTTCTCGCACGGCAGGCAAGTCGTGAACCCGACCCTGGCAAAGTACAGGGGGACATACTTCCTCTACTACAAGACCGCGATGAACATAAACGGCCGATGGCGCACCGTGTTCGCTGCCGCCGAATCCGACAGACTGACAGGTCCCTATGGTCATCCGGAACGTCCCTTCAGTACAGACGACATCGTGATCGAGGACGCCAGCGTCTTCGTGTGGGACAACAGGCTTTGCCTCCTGACCACAGACAACCACGGACTGGTCACCGGGATCAGGGGCGGCGGTGCGCTGTGGATCAGCGACGAAGGCAGGACCTGCGATCCTGACCTCACACAGGTCGGCTATGATCTGTTGTCGTGCTATTACCCCGGCTTCGACCCGAACAAGGTGACCAAGATTTACGGAGGGCAATCCAAGATCGAACGTCCCAAGGTCCTCATGATCAACGGCAGACCCGCTTACCTGTACGGGACCTCGGGTCACGAGATCACCGGACGACCCCGCACAGTCAACTACGTCCTGAAGATCAGCCTGCCTGAAAATGCCTCTCCGATTTCCAAGGCAGGTCGTCAAGGCCTACCCGTGACATCCTCTCCGCCTGACCCTGCCTTTCAATTGAACCTTGAGGCACCGATTGACAAATGGGACGAGGCCATCCCCCTGGGCAACGGTCTTATCGGGGGACTGCTGTGGGGCGCTGACAACGAGATCCGTCTGTCACTCGACCGCGGGGACCTCTGGGACCTGCGTGCGCACCCGAGTTACATCGATCCGGACTTCAACTATCAAAGGGTTATTGAGCTTGCGCAG
This sequence comes from Phycisphaerae bacterium, assembly GCA_021736645.1. Classification (GTDB taxonomy): domain Bacteria; phylum Planctomycetota; class Phycisphaerae; order Sedimentisphaerales; family Anaerobacaceae; genus JAIPFM01. The sequence goes on from JAIPFM010000172.1 coordinate 11,316, forward strand.
TCCGGCAAGACGACCCAGCTCAACAAGGCCCATGCCAAAGCAAACGACTTTCCCACCAAACTGCCCGGCGGTCGACTCGTCATCACGCTGCCCGCAGACCAAACGGCAAAACAGTTCATTTTGAACATGAAAACCGCCACAGGGTCCGTTGATCTGGGTGACACAAGGATAGAATGTTTTTTCAGTGCGACTCAGGATGTGGCTCTACTGAAAATCCCGGGGCCTTGCCCGGCATTCAAGCTGTCACCCAATCAAGCGGTCAAACAACTTGGCTATCCTATCGCTGAGGTCCACGGAAAAGAGGTTGAATCGTGGTTTGTTCAGGATGCCGCGCTGGGTTTTCGGTATGTGGTGTATGCGCGTGCCAGACAAATGCACGACAACACAATCCTGGCGGTCACCCTCACCACGAACAGAGACTCTGGTGACGCCCTGGCCCTGGCGCGCACGCGCATTGATCGGGCCCTCGATACAGGCTATGAAAACCTCCTGGCCGAGCACGGTCAATGGTGGACCGGCTTCTGGTCCAAGTCCTCCGTGACGGTACCGCATGAAAAGATTCAGCAGCATTACAACCTTGTGCAGTATTTCTACGGGGCTGCTTCGCGTGCGGACGCGCCCCCCATGGCCCTGCAGGGTCTGTGGACGGCCGACGCCGGTGGATTGCCTCCGTGGCACGGGGACTATCACCACGATCTCAACACCCAACTCACGTACTGGGCCTACACCACCTCAGGCAGATTCGATCAGG
>JAIPFM010000173.1 GCA_021736645.1 Phycisphaerae bacterium
GTGCGCCCCAGCGCCCATTACATGCTCGGAGGCGTCAAGCCAGATCTTCAGAGCAGGGCCTCCCTGAAGGACCTCCTGGCCTGCGGCGAAGTGGCCTCCACAGGCCTGCACCGCGCCAATCGGCTCCACAGCAATTCGCTGCTGGAAGGCCTCGTGTTTGGCTCCATCTGTGGTCAGACCGCTGAGACATCGAAGCGACCGGACATTGCCTCCATGCATCACCCTGTGATTCAATACACCGTACCCAGCTCCGGCAGGACACGCCTGGACACAGTGGACGTGCTCAATTCTCTGCGGGCCCTGATGTGGCGCAATGTGGGCATCACGCGTACTGAACGCCCCCTGACTGAAGCCAGGGAGATCATTGGCTTCTGGCAGCGATATGTCATGGACAAGGCCTTTGACTGCCCGCCCGGATGGGAATGCCAGAACATGCTGACCGTGGCCATGCTCATGTCCCAATCCGCCACCCTGCGACAGGAAAGCCGCGGCGTCCACTATCGTATGGACTACCCCCTGGCCAATGACGCGGCCTTCAAGCATCACATTGAAATGATCAGGCGTGTTGAGGGGTTAAGGGGCAAGGATTAGGGGCTGGTTCTATGCGATCGTTTATTCTGGCGTCTCGATCTCCCCGTCGCATTGAACTGCTGCAGGAGGCCGGATATGAGTTTGAAGTGTGCCCCTCTGCTGTGGATGAGTCTCTGTTCGACACCAACACAGGGCCCCCAGCCAGTTATGCTGAAACGCTGGCCCGGGCCAAGGCCGAGGACATTGCCGGAAAATACCCGGATCGACTCGTCCTGGGCGCAGACACCATTATTGACTGTTGCGGAGAGATCATTGGAAAGGCCCAAGACGAAGCCCATGCTGAATGCATCCTCACGAAACTGTTCTCAAGGCCTCATACGGTGATCACAGGCCTGTCGCTGATCTGGAAAACGAGACAGATTGAGATCGTGACCCATGAATCCACCCTGGTGATTCCGCGTGACATGTCACCGATCCAGATTGAAGCCCATTTGAAAAACCACGCCTGGCAAGACAAGGCGGGCGCCTATGCCATCCAGGAAAACGGCGACGAATTTATCGAGCGTCTGGAAGGCAGTCTCACCAATGTCATCGGCCTGCCCATGGAGCGGCTCAGTGAACTGCTTAAAGAGATTCTGGGAGAAGTTTAGAAGGTGAGAAGGTAGGAAGGTAGGAAGATAGGAAGATAAGTCGAAGACCCCTAGGGGGAAGGTAAGACCGCTCCGCTTGAAGAGGCAAGATCGCTGCGCGGTAAGACAGTTTGACACTAGGAAATTAAGAAGATTGCGTGGAGCGAGCAACTCCGCTCGCTAATAGAATCAGAAACGCGTTGCGTTTCGTTTACTTAAAACTTAACACTGAGAACTTAAAACTGGAGCGAAGCGACAAAGAACTCCTTGCCGCCAGCTTAAAACTGAAAACTTAACACTGAAAACTGATAAGTGATCAGCGATCACTTATCACTGTCCCACAATGGCCCTGCAGAAGTCCAGATACGCGGCTTCCAGTGAGGCGGGATTGGGACTGATGTACTGCTCAAAGAGCTGCCTGCCAACCCGGCTGTTCCATTCCAGGGTCCTTGGACAATTTCGATTGCTCGCAATCCTTCGATCTTCGGGCGTCAAAGTCCACAAGCCATACAGACCATCCCGCACCATACGTTGATACTGGGATCTGAAGTGGGCATTGCCTGCTTCCTGGAGGAAGCGTACCAGGGCATAGGATTGACTGTAAAACGCGGCCACAGACTCGGTCCGGTCGCTTGCCATGACCTGGCCCGGGCTCGAACTCAGCAGGTCTGTGAGTCGCATCGCACATCGATTATTTACAATACGTCGAAGAGAATTCAAGCGATAAGGATTGCCCGCGGCATCAAAACGGGGACCTGTCGAGGACCAGGACGTATTCTCGAACTGCATGGCAATGCCTTCATCCAGCCAGCTTGGCAATCTGTACACAAAATTTCGACTCGCAAACTGGTGCCATCCTTCGTGCGAAATCGCAGCCGTGGTTTTTTCCACACCAATATCATAGAGCACGCAGCTGTCATTATAACAATACGCCCCCTCTTGGATCTTCACAAACATATGGGCCTGATCCCTGGCAAATTTACGCGTGAACGATTCCCACTGCATGCGGTCGGCGAACAGATACACCTTGGATCGTGCAGGATTCAGTCCTGCAGCCCCTGCATACCGCTCATATTGTGAATGTGCCGCCTCTACATGCGAGGCAATACACCGCAGGAAAGAGGCCTTGGTGACAGTCGTATAGATCTCATAATGAGGGGTCTTCATCACCAGACCGGGTGCATAGTCATTGAACCAGGCCTCTACGGAGAGCAGTTCATACGGTCGCTGCGTAAGCAGTTCATCCACCACAGATATGGACACTGTGGATGTTGGATAGACCGGTGTGGATGGGTACAGATTTGTGCTGTACGGGTTCGTGCGGTATGCACTGTATGCATACGGACGCCTATAGCGAGATTCCGGGACACACCCGCACAACCACAATACACTCAGCAGTATTAGTATTTCTTTTTGTCTTTTCATCACAAGCCTCACCCGCAGTTGTCGGCGTCAAGACTTGTGAAAAACTCAAAAAAAATACCCCCCCGATAATCCCCCTTGCTTCAGCACAGAAAGCCAGGTCTGCGCCTGCAATAAAATTTAATGACCCGTTTGGGAGCGATAAACATACCCCAACCAGTCCTAGTGCTGTGTCCCATTGTTCTGTCGGACACATTATTCCATGGGATCAAACTGATCTTGCCCCACATAGCACAGGGGGCACACCCAGTCGTCTGGCAGGTCCTCAAAGGCCGTGCCTGGTGCCACACCATTGTCCGGGTCCCCATTTGCCGGATCATACACATAGCCGCAATTGATACAGATATATTTCATGGTCGCTTCGCTCCGGTTTTAAGTTTTGAGTTTTAAGTTTTTGGCCTGCTGAACACTGCCTACTGAAAACTGAACACTGCTGTCTGTCTCAGACAGCAAAATACTTGGCCTGGGGATGATGCACCACAATGGCTGAGGTGGTCTGTTCCGGTACCATCTGCATGCCTTCTGTGAGTGTCACGCCAATCTTTTCCGGCTCGAGCAGTTTAAACAGGACCTTGTGGATGTCCAGGTCAGGACAGGCCGGATAGCCAAAGCCGTATCTGGATCCCTGGTACTGCTGTGTCACGTAGCCGGTGACATCATCCGGTTTGGCACCAAAGCCCAGTTCCTCCCGCATGATCTCGTGCCAGTGCTCGGCCAGGGCATCTGTGACCTCCACGCTGAACCCGTGCATGACCAGGTAGTCATGGTACGCATCGGCCTCAAAGAGCTTTCTGATTTCCTCGTCAATACGGTCCCCAATGGTCACCACAAAAAATCCGACCACATCACCGCCCTCGTCTTGTTGACGGAAGTAGTCGGAGATACACTGATACGGCGGCATGGTCTGACGCGGAAATTCAAAGGCATGGGTTTCAGTGTCCGTACACACCATGACAGCATTGTCCTGCCTGTAACACTTGAAATACCCGTACGCAATCTTGGGCTGAATCAGTCCTTCCTTGATTGATCTGGCCACCAGCTCATCATACATGGGCTGGACAGTCCCTTGAATCAGGTCTTCATAGGCCTGTGCGTCCATCTTGTTGCGCCGATAGCCCCAGCGTCCCCGGAACAGGGCCTGCTGGTTGACATACGGAAAGAGCTTTGCAGAGTCCACATCCGTGACATGTCGCACACCCAGGAACGGGGCGTCTGGGATGATGTTGTCACGCCTGACCTCCACGGCCTGCTGCTGCGGCAGGTCCGTCACCGGCCGAACCCGGCCAGAAAACTCGGTGCTCTTGAGAGTGCCTTCTTCATGGGCCTGCACTGACCGCAGGCCTGCAAACGCATCGGCACAGTACACCACAGGTCCGTCATAGTTCGGTACGCAGGACTCGGCCACAAATTTCTTGGTCAAGGCCGCCCCACCCAGCAGAATCGGCACGTTCAGGCCGGCCTCTTTGTACTGGGGCATACTTTCCTGCATCACGATCGCAGACTTCACCAGCAGACCACTCAGCCCGATCATGTCGACCTTGTATTCCAGGGCCTTTTCAATAATGGTCTCAGCAGGCACCTTGATGCCAATGTTGTAGACAGTGTACCCATTGTTTGACAGGATGATGTCCACAAGATTTTTGCCGATGTCGTGCACATCGCCCTGCACTGTGGCCAAGAGGATCTTGATGGACTCGTCGGCCTCAGCCCTTTCCATAAACGGTTCCAGAATAGCCACAGACCGCTTCATCACTTCAGCAGACTGGAGCACAAACGGCAGCAGCATGTCACCCCGGCCAAAGAGTTCCCCCACTTCCCGCATGGCAGGCACCAGGATTTCATTGATAATGGCCAGGGGTTTGTAGCGTGCCATGAGCATGGCCAGTACATCGTCCAGGCCTTCCTTGTCACCCTTGAGGATCTTTTGTGTGAGCTGGGTTTCCGCCTGTTTGTAGGATTGAGAGTCGTCGGTCTCTTCGTCGTCGACCTTCCCCTCATAGAAATCAATGAATACCATCAGCGGTTTTTTATTGGGGTCCTTGACACGGTCATACAACAGGTCCAGGGCGAGTTCCTTTTCCTCGTCGTCAATCTGTGCCAGGGGGACAATCTTGGCTGCATCCACTATGGCCGCATCGAGGCCCGCTGCCACACACTCGTGCACCATCACGGAATTGAGCACCTTTCTGGCAGGGGGACGCAGACCGAATGATATATTGCTCACGCCCAGCACGGTGAACACACCGGGCAGTTCCTGCTTGATCTGACGAATGGCCTCAATGGTCTGTCCCCCCGCGTCTCGCAGGGTTTCGTCACCAGAGCCGATGGTAAAGGTCAGCATGTCGAACAGGATGTCGTGCGCGCGCAGTCCATGCCCGTTCACCGCCAGATCATAGATACGCTTGGCGGTCTCCACCTTGTCTGCCGTGGTCATGGCCATGCCCTGCTCATTAATCGTCAGGGCCACCACGGCGGCCCCGTATCGCCTGGCCATGTCACAGATGCGGTGCAGGTTTTTGCCGCCGTCTTCCAGGTTGATGGAATTGATGATGCACCGACCCGGATACAGTTTCAAACAGGCCTCAATGCAATCCGGAATGGTGGAGTCAATGACCAGAGGGACACGCACAGATCCGGCATACATAGTCACCAGCTTCGCGAGATCCGCCTTTTCGTCACGTCCTGCATAGGCTGAGCATAGATCCAGCACCTGAGCCCCCTTGGCCTCCTGATCCAGACCAATACGCAGGCATCCCTCAAAATCCTCAGCCAGGAGTAAATCACGAAACTCTCGAGAGCCATTGGAATTGGACCGCTCCCCGATCAGCAGGGGCCTGATGTCCTGGGCCAGATCCACAGCCTGGTACAGACTCGATACCGCGGAACTGACCGGCACCGGCGCACGCGCTGCAGGCGACACGCCTTCCAGGGCCTTGACCAGGGCCTCGATATGGGCAGGCGTGGTGCCGCAGCAGCCCCCCACCACACTCACGCCGTCTTTTGCGACAAAACGTTTCATGTGATCTGCAAAATCCTGGGGTGACATGGAATAGACCGTCTTACCGTCCACCACTTCAGGCAGACCCTGGTTGGGCATACAGGAAATTCGTTTGCCCCAGTTCTTGTTCAGAAATCGGATATAGGATTCCATGTGGGCTGGACCGGTCGCGCAGTTCAGGCCCAAGGAAAAGATGGGAAAGGGTTCCAGGGTGGCTGCCACAGCCGCAATGTCACTGCCCACCAGCAGAGTCCCCTGGTTCTCCACAGTCACAGACACCAGCACAGGCAGGTCCTTGCCCACTTGCGCCAGCACATCAAAGCAGGCCACCACAACGGTCTTGACCTGCAACAGGTCCTGGCAGGTCTCAATGATCAGCGCATCCACACCCGCTTCCACCAGGGCCTGGATCTGTTCCCTGGCAGCAGCCGCCAGATCGTCCACCGAGATATGTCCCAGGGACGGCAGCTTGGTGCCCGGCCCCACGGACCCCACCACGTAGCGTCCCGTCTGATCGCCTATGGCCCGGCGTGCATTGGCCACAGCCGCTTCATTGATTTCGCGAACACGATCCTCCAGGCCGTACTCGGCCAACACCACACGAGAGGCCCCAAAGGTATTGGTCTCCAGGGCCATGGCCCCGGCCTTCAGAAAGGAAGTATGCCAATCCACAATGAGTTCCGGTGCAGATACATTGAGATATTCATTACAACCCTCGTTGCCGTGCCAGACCGACTCAGGGATGTCCATGTCCTGAAGATTGGTGCCACAGGCTCCGTCAAAGATCATGAGTTTTTCTTGTTCAAACAAATGTCACCTCTTTATTAAACTGGAATACAGATAAACTGACTTGGCGGCTGCCTGGCCAGTCCATCAACATCCCATGGCTTTCATTATTTGGAAATGGTATCAGGCCAGGGCCTGGTTTTCAACTCTTGACTGTCAAAAGCCGGATGGCCGCCAATACCACAATGACTATGAACACCATCCGTACGACATTCCTGGGGAGTTTGTGCATCATATGCGCCCCTAAAAAACCACCCAAAAACGCAGTAGGTGCCACAATGGCAGCAATTTTTATCGAAATCCACACTGGATTGTCCTCGGGAAACATTTCAAATGCGATCCCATGCTTGCCCAAGGTGGCATTTTTGTACAGAGCGCCCAACCAGGCAATGCTCATGATCGTCACAGCAGAGTTGCTCATGGCCCGCCGCATGGGCATTTTTAGAACCAACTGCTGTATGGGCGTGGCCACGGTCCCAGCCCCAATGCCCAGCAGCCCTGCGGACAATCCTGTGACCAGACCCACCAATCCCGAAACCCAGGGGGTACTGACAATGGCGTGCCCGGACACATCTACTTCCGGTTCATGGCGCAGCGAGCAATAGAGCTTGTACCCATTGTACAGGGCCACATAGACCAGAAACCCGCCAAACACACGTGCCAATACATAACTATTGCCTGCAGAAAACATGGCACTATTGCTCCATGCCACGCCTGCCACAATGCCCACCAGAGCCAGGGGCACCATGGTTTTGAGCACAGGTTTGTGCAGTGCATTGGCCTTGTGATGCGCCAACGTGGACGACACGCCCACCACAAAATTGCAGATCATGGCAGACGCCTGGTACAGATGCTGGTTCTCACCAAATGAAAATACCATCGCAGGAATCATAATGGCAGACCCCCCTATCCCAAGGAGTCCTCCAAAAAAGCCCATGGTCAGGCCAATCGCAGAGAGAGTAATGTAATCCATCGAATTAGTTGTTCGTTATTAGTTGTTCGTTATTGGTTCTTGCCCATTGGGCCAGCGGATCGGGCCTGGGTTGAGGCCGATTGTAGCAGGATCGGGCATGGGGGAAAACCGTGTTTTGAGATTTCCAGGCCATGCAGCCCTGGATGAAGTGGCTTGACAGATGACAATCCCCCCATACAATCGCTCCATGGCAAAACCCAGAAAAAGACGCAGACACAAAAAACCACACCCGATCCTGGACTGGTGTGTGTATGCTGGCGTGCGTGGTCTCACAGCCCTGCTCTACATTTTGCCTGTGCGTGTCACACTGACAATCGCCTGTGGTGGTGGTAAATTACTGTGGCTCTGTTATGCACGCGGCCGGGAACGGGCCCTTGAAAACCTCAGCGCCGCGTATCCGGACAAGGATCAGACCTGGCTGAAGAAGACTGCCAAACGCAGCTTTGAACACATTGTCATGCTCAGCGTGGACATACTGCTGACTCCCTATCTTGCCAGAAAAGACAACTGGCAGCAGTATGGTGAATACAAGAACGTGGAACACGCCAAGTGGCTCATGCAGGAGGGCAAGGGCGTGATCCTGGTCACGGGCCACTATGGCAACTTCGAAATCCTCGGCTACATCATGGGCCTGTTCGGCTTTAACCTGTACAGTGTAGCCCGCCCCCTGGACAACAAGCACCTCAATCAATACATCCTGAGCATCCGCGAACGTCATGGTCAAAAGATTATCGACAAACAGGGCGCCGCTGAACTCATGTCCAAGGTCAGCACTGAGGGCGCCAGTCTCGGGCTGATCGCAGATCAGGACGCCGGCAAAAAGGGCCTTTTCGTGGATTTCTTTGGGAGACCTGCCAGCACCTTCAAGAGCATTGCAGTGATGGCCGCCATGCACAACATGCCCGTGGCTGTGGGCTACAGCCGCCGAATCGGCAATCAATACCGCTTCGAAATCGGCGTCAAGCGCATCATATTCCCTCAAGCATGGGTGAATCAGAAAGACCCGGTTCGATGGATCACAGAACAGTATACCCAGACCATCGAGGCCATTGTGAGAGAAGATCCCACGCAGTACTGGTGGGTCCACCGCAGGTGGAAAACGGCACCGCGAAAGAGATCGGTCAGAAAATAACAGTTCCTGCCTCAGGCTCGCGTACCCGAGGCAGGAACATTCATGTCGGCAAGAAACTCTGAGAATCGGTCTTTGACCTCATTCAAATCATGCGTATGAGGTCTGTTTTTAGTTATCCATAATGACCGGTGCTGCCACGGTGGGTTTGGACATGAACAGGTCTGTCACCGTCCCCCATAGACTATTGACAGGATCATCCTCCCGGTGTCGCCTGATCAGAGATTTGTTGTCTCCGCTGAAGTAAAATCGCAGGCCCAGAAAGGCGCCTTCATAATGGTTTTCCCCAGTGGCCAGACTCGCAAACAGGGACAAGCCCCGCACTGACGTTTGAGTTTCGAATCCCAGGGCATATCGCTCAAGGTCGTTGGAGGTGCTGATCAGGCCGGATACCATGGTATTGTCAGTCAAATAATACTGACCGCCCACACCAGCATAGGGAGAGGCATCAATGTCTCCGCCTTGATGGCCGACATTACCCGTAAATGTGATCTTCTCCAGGTAGTACTCACCTTCCAGGCCGAATCGATTGGTTTCGTTCTTGCCCAGTTCAGCATGACCGGCAGTCAGGCCAATCAGGCCCACACTGGAATCGCGCCAGAATGCATGCAGTCCGGCCCCATGCACGTCATCAGGATTGATCTCACCAAAAAGGCCGTCGAACTGGATGCCAAAATCAGTACCGATCGGCAAGGACACACTACCAGCACCTCCCTTGGCGGCTCCACCGTCAATATTGCCGTACAGACCTTCAAGCTTGGCATTCAAGGCAGAGACCGCCTCATTGGCCGTAACGACCTGGCAAAGCAGGCATGCGACTGCCACAGTAAATAAAACCTTCCTCATAAAACCTCCCTTCAAAAAACCTGATTTCTAACTCATGCGCCAAAACATTTGCAGGCAACAGGCCGGCATTTTAAAACATTGCTTCAGGAAACGTCACATCGTTTCTTTTGACAAGACTCTTTAAAATAAGAATTCCCTTGTCCCTTTGTTCGCCATATGCCGACAAGATGTGAAAATTATTGTGAAATCCGAACACATTCCGGTATTGAATTGATCCTGCATAATGACAGGTTGAACCCGGAGGTCCTCTGTTATCTACCCAGCCTGCTCAGGATGCCATAGGTCTTGTCCAGGATGATGGTGACCTGCTCATCCGTCACGCACAGGGGCAGATAGAGGTAGACCACGTCACCCATGGGTCTCAGGATGAGGCCTTGTTTCAGGCCCTGTTTGAAGATTTCCAGACCAATCCGCTGCTTGGAGTCAAAGGGTGTTTTGGTGGCTTTATCCCGGACCAGTTCCATGGCTGCCACCAGGCCGATGGTGCGCACATGACCCACATGCTCCAGGTCTCCAAAGCCCTGCATGCGATGGGCAAATCCAGGCGCCTTGGTCTGAACTGAGGCCAGAGTGTGCTCCTGTTCAAAGATGTCCAGCGTGGCCATGGCCGCGGCACAGCCAATGGGATTGGCTGTGTAGGTGTGGCCGTGGTACAGGGTCTTGCCTGTGGGGTAGTCGTCATAAAATGCGTCAAATACGGCATCCGTAGTGAGGGTGACAGCCAGAGGCAAGGTCCCGGAGGTGAGGCCCTTGGACAGACACATAAAATCAGGGGACACCTCCGCATGCTCGCAGGCAAACATGCGGCCTGTTCGGCCAAAGCCCGTGGCCACTTCATCGAGGATGAGATGCACGCCATACTGCTGAGCGATTTTTGCAGCCTTTTGTAAATACTCCGCAGGGTAGACAATCATGCCGGCCGCCCCCATGAGCAGCGGTTCCAGGATGAGGGCCGCGATCTGATCGTGCCTTTCTTTTAGCAGTGTCTCCAACTCCGCAATGCAGGCCGCAGTACAGGTTTCTTGACACTGGCCCTTAGGACAATGATAACAATCCGGGGTCGGCACCTTGTGCGTCTCAAACAGCATCGGGGCAAAGGCCTGGGTAAATGCACTGGCCCCGGACACACTCATGGCGCCGACAGTGTCCCCATGGTACCCCTTGTCCAGGCCCACGAATTGGCACTTTTCCGGTCTGCCCATATTGCGCCAATACTGCAGTGACATCTTGAGAGCCACCTCCACAGCGGTGGACCCATTGTCTGAATAAAACACGCGCGTCAGGCCCGGAGGCGTAATGTCCACCAGACGCTCGCCCAGTTCAATAGCGCCCTTATGTGAGAATCCGGCAAAGAGAACATGGTCCAGTGTGGCAAGCTGCCGGGTGATGGCCTCAACAATCTTGGGATGGTTGTGCCCGTGGATATTGCACCACCAACTCGAAATTGTATCCCAATACTCATGTCCCTGGTCATCGAACAGACTCAATCCCTGAGCCCGTTCGATCAGAATGGGCGGCAGGGTCTCGCAATCCTTCATCTGAGTGTAAGGATGCCAGAGCGTTCGCAGGTCACGTTCGATCCAGGACATAAGGCGGTTTTAAGTTGTTGGTTGTTGGTTATTGGTTGTTGGTTGTTGGCTCTACGATGCGGGCACCTTACCGGGATTTCGAGGGGATGTCAAATGGTATCCAAGATGGCTCTGCCTATTGATTCAAAAGCCTGCGTGAGGCCTGCTTCATCCTGTGTCCATGGCAGCGTTCCCAGCACGGGCACGTCCGTTAGCTCCTGGATGATTTTAGGATTGTCTTCTGAGACAGCGTCCGGTTCGTGCTCCGGGCCGTTGAACACGACCCCCAAGACAGTCAGGCCCCTTCCCTGGATCGCTTCGATGGTCAGCAGCGTGTGATTGATGGCACCGAGTTTGTTTTTGACCACAATCAACACAGGCAGGTCAAGGTCATCCGCCAAATCGAGCAGTAACGCCTTGCGGGAATAGGGCACCAGGGCCCCACCCATGCCCTCGACCAGGACCCACTCAAACCGGGCTGCCAGTTGTTCATACGCCTGCTTGATCACAGCCAGGTCAATGGTCCGGCCCTCAGCCTCAGCGGCGAGATGGGCTGAGGCAGGCAGTGCAAACACATAGGGACACACCGCCTCTTGATAGTTGGCAATACCTTCACGCGTTCTCCCCATCCAGTGCAGGTGTGTGTCAATATCCTCGGGAAATCCCGAGCACCCGGACTGAACCCACTTCTGCGTGATCACGGACCAGGTCTGCCCCAGCAGATACTGAGCCAGCAGTCCGGTCACCAGGGTCTTGCCCACGGCCGTATCTGTGCCCGTAATAAAGATCCCCTTACCCATGTCTTATCCTTCTTCTAGTTGTTGGTTATTGGTTGTTGGATCGCGGATCACAGATCACGGATCGCAGTTGTTGGTTGTTGCAGGGAGCTCTGGTCGCCCCCTGGGGACTTCGCCAGGGGCTCAGCTTCGCTCCAGTGTTAAGTTTTAGGTTTTAGGTGTTAGGTGATTGCAGGGAGTTTTTTTGACAGCCATCAGCGATCTTCCTGTCCTATCTTCCCCCTAGGGGTCTTCGACTTACCCTCCTATCTTCCGATCTTCTGATCTTTCCAGCGTCTTCACGCCACGAGCCTGGCAGTAAAACACCTGATACGATGCCACGACCTTACCATAGGTTGCCCTGTAAATCTTATCCAG
>JAIPFM010000174.1 GCA_021736645.1 Phycisphaerae bacterium
TTGGCCTGCATCGACGATAGAAAATATCGCCTGTTTCGGCCGCCTTGTATATGACCGCTTCGCTCAGCCTTGGGCCGACGCGACGGTTTTGTTAGAGCGCCTAAGTCAAATTTGCCCAGGATCATTATTAATTCTTCCTCATCTCCATGGTATGCTCATGCATCTGAAAATCAATGAACTGTGTCATGTCATTTCCGTCTTCGTGATTATACTTTTCATTATCGTCAGACTTGATCTGGCTATTAAACCCAATATGCGTCTTTGATATGCCAAATTGCGAACACAAGGTATCTACACGCCATCAAGCCTCTGCATATTACCTCAGTATGAGCATAAATGAACATCCAGTCTTGGGGCGGATACATGATCTCTTTGCGTGTGGACTTTGACGGTTACTTCAAGCCCAATTTCCTATTTCGACGGGATCTGGAATGGAATCTCTTTTTTTGGCCAGGCTACCCTGAAGCCTTCATCGAGGTCGGTTGGCCGCCGCATAAACTCAGTATGCCCATCCAGGAAAACAAGATTGGCTCCACCATTGTCCAGACCGCTCGATGCATTGTGAAACGTGGCATAGTTGTCGATTTGTCTTGCCGCATTGCCCACTGTAAAGTGTACATCGTTAAAGGGGTAATTGCTATAGCCGTTTATGGTCCAGGTGTTCTCTTCCGTAAAAGTCATGAGTTGAGCGGGTTGGTATACTTTTCCCTCATGGCTGACACCTTTAACGCCAGCACCCAGCCAATTGGACCAAATCTCACCATTTTTACCTATATATGAATTCATGACATAGCCCACGGCCGTATTTCCGTATTGGGCGTCATCCTTGACCAGTTGAGCGAAACGTGGACACATGTGGCACTCCTGGGCCTTGATATATGGCCACAACTGGCCATCCGGAGTTTCTCCCTTTTTTACCCACCCACTGGTTGTGGATTTCATCCAATTGCTGGTCTCAGGAAACTTGGCAGTGTTGTCGTCCAGGTACATGCGCAGGCCTATACCATATTGTTTTAAGTTGGCTCGGCAACGCATGGACTGGGCTTGTCCCCTGGCCTTGCCCAGGGAGGGCATCAGTATCCCCATTAAGACGGCAATGATGGCAATAACAACCAGCAGTTCAATTAATGTAAAACCTCTTCTTTTCGACATTTTCCATTCTCCGAGTTCTTCAGTCTAACCGTGGCCTGACCTGGAGCAATACGCAGCGACCTCTTGTTCATACACCTGAATTATCATAAGAATCAACCCGCCAAACAACGCCAGTATGCGTTATTCCTTTGCCAAATTGCGAATGCAACACAGGGCGACGGATTTGTGCCATGTATAAACTGGTTTTGGCAGGACCATAAAAGAATGCGTTCCCGGTATCAGGAACGCATTCGAAAATCTCAATGTCATTCAACAGCGACCACCATGCGCTACTTCAGTAGCACATCGTCGATATAGATCAGTCCACTGGCACCGCTGCCGTCGATGCCGATACTCAGGGTAGCGACACTGGAAAGCGAGGCGGCGCTGGAGGTCAGGTCAATCTCCCATTCAGTCCAGGCTTCGGCTGCGAGATTAGCGCCATCGCCGGGATACAGGATCTTGGTGTTCCCGATCTTCACATACAGTTGACCGGTATTGCCGGCCTGACCATAGAACGAAACGACCAGGGACGTGATTCCGAACCGGGTCCAATCCTGGGCCGGCGTCAAGGTCCGATCCGTCTGGGAGAAGGTCTTGCTGTTGTTGTCATAGTACAGCGGCAAGGATTTTGAACCACCGTGGACAATACGGGTTTCCATAATTGCACCATCAAAATATGGGCTGCTTGGACTCCATATATCATGACCAATGGCTACCCCTGTACCGTTGCCGTTGAACTCTACCGGGAAGTACTCGTCGGCCGAATAGCCGATACCATCCAGCCAGGTCTGGAACGGTCGATCCGGTGAGAGATTACCGTACGACTCAAAGTCGTCCACCACGATCATCTCAGCGGTGGTAAATGACCAGGTGTCGCCGGTCCACACGGACGGGTCCATGGCGTCATTGACTTCATCAACACGCCAGTAATAGGTAGTGTTCAGGTCAAGCGCAGGGCTGTACATGGCCTGGTCGACGCTTGCAGCCGGGTCCGTCTCCGCAGTCACGGACTGTTCGTCTGTGTCCAGGTATACCCTGTGTACCCCGGCCTCTCTACCGGCTCTCCAACTCAGAGTCGCATCAACTGCGACGTTTGTGGCCCCGGATTCCGGATTCGGTTTCCGCGCACTCGTGGGAATGTGCAGAAACTGCACCTCGCTCAGACCGTACTGATTGAAAATGGGATTATTACCCCAGTTGCTGTTGGCGGTAATCCTGACCATCTTGACTTCAACTCCACCAAACTCAACAGTTTTATCATGCATATAGCCTGCCTGGCCGGGAGCCTGTGCAAAGACGTCATTGATTTGACTCCATTCAATCCCGTCCGTAGAATACGTGATGGTGACATCCTTTAGGCCGAACCATGCGAGAATGGACTGCCCGTTATAATTCCATACCAACATCTGATGGAGCTTATAAGGTTTATCGAATTCATATTGAATCCAGGCTGAATTAGGTTCACTCACTTCACTCTGCCACATGTCGCTCGGTTCTGTCGAGTGCAGATCAGTGACGTCCAGTCCTGAGCGGTCAATGGTCTTTTCTGGGCCTGAACCAGTAGTATAGCTGGAGGCGGTTGCAGTAATGGCCTGGCCAGGAAGCGGCCTGGCAAGTGGTTCGACCGTAAAGCTCCAGACCTTGCCACGAAAAACCGTGGACTCCGGGGGCGCATTGATTTCATCCACTCGCCAGAAATAAGTCTGACCGAATTCGAGGCGTCCGGGATCATAGGAGTTGGCGTCCTGACCAGGGCTGACCG
This sequence comes from Phycisphaerae bacterium, assembly GCA_021736645.1. GTDB lineage: Bacteria > Planctomycetota > Phycisphaerae > Sedimentisphaerales > Anaerobacaceae > JAIPFM01. The sequence goes on from JAIPFM010000174.1 coordinate 2,897, forward strand.
GGGCAACACCGTCATTGACGTCTGCAAAACTGTCGCTGAAATAGACATTGTGCGTGGCCGCGAATTCACCTGGTGTCCAGACCAATATGGGATTAGATGGCACGTCTATTGATCCTTCCTCAGGCAGGGGATGGATCGCCTGGGTTGGAGGCAGTAAGCCCAAATCAGTGGCATTGGAAATCAAGATTTCATCAATGATAGTCCAACCGTAACTCCCTACATGGGCATCGACGACCTCAATATAGACCTTTTGCCCTGCAAAGGCTGAGAGGTCGATGGTAAATTCAGTAAAGACCTTTCCACCCCCCAACCCGGTGGTTGCAAGGATTTCGCCAGTCGCAGCCGAGCGTACTGCTATGCCGCCGGAATTGTTTGTATATCCCTTGGCTGGGTCTGCTTCGAGTACGGGGTCATGGCCACCTCCCCCGGCAGACATCGCAGTGAGTACGGCATCAGGCCCCAGCAGTACAAAGGGAGACGTGGCGATTTGATCATTTGCCTCATCATGGACGGAATCTCCGTGTTGATTCAGGGCGTAGGTGTTGAGCGTGCCCTTGCCTACCATCTCGGGGTATTTAGCGTTCCATTTAAGTGTGCCCCTATCCGGCACACCTTGTTGCCCATCATACTGGTCGGGTGTCCCAATGCACCAGGCCACTCCGGCAGATGGCAGACCGCCCGTTAATGCTTCGTCACCTGCCTTGGTGGGATCGTCAGGCCCAGGGATGGGAGGCACGATGCTCCAGAGGGTGAAGCCGTGATCGTTGCTGTTCTCGAAGTCCCACACAACGTCTGCACTCGCAGGAATCACACCCAGCAGCCATAACACCAACACGGGATGAACAATTCTTTTAGACATGATGTTTCTCCTTCAATATTTTTTTGAAAGTTTCCTATTTTATCATATCTTTGTGATGCCAATTAATGCCAATTTGCGTTTTATTCTCTCCATTTTGCGAAGACTTGATTGAGTTTCTCCTGCATTTTGTATTGCCTTCTCCCAAAACAACAACATTCAAGCAAAGGACATCAATTTAGCTGGTTCATGTCATGTTGTGCGAGTTCATTGTCTATGCCACGGCACCCCATTTCCAGGACAGACCACGCCTGGAAATCCTGCAATCCGTCATCGGATGGTAAGCCACTCTATACACTCGTACGCATGAATTATCGGCAAGACTGAGTCAGTAAACAAATCCAGTATGCGTCATTTATTTACCAAATTGCGAATATTTTGCCTGGTGATAGTGCATTCTCTATTCAGAAACCGTTGCCAGCCGCACAAGCGAATGAGGGGTGATGGTGTGTCATCCCATATGCTGTTTTCGGAACTGCAGAGGACTGACACCCTTTTCTATTCTGAAGTAACGTGAGAGATGGGAGACTGTTTCAAAATTCATGGTATGGGCAATTTCAGCAATGGTCATATGTGTCTCTGTCAGCATTCTCACAATGAGTTCCACACGCACACGTCTGATTTCATCATGAATGGATTTGCCGAGAATGCCTCGAAATCGTTTCTCCAAGACACGTCTGGATATGGAGACATGATCAACCACATGGTTCACATTGATGTTTTCCCGGGCCTGCTGACGAATATACCGTATGGCAGAAGCCACCTCCTGGTCGCCGACTGACAATGTGTCCGTTGATTGCCGAGTGACTACATGGGAAGGCTCAATGACAATCTTGGCGTTCACAGTCGGATCCATGATCATCCGGTCCAGCAACCTCGCGCTCTCATACCCTGCCTTTTCCAGGCTTAAAGACACACTGGATAGGGGTGGACTACACAACTCACAGATTTCAGAGTCGTTGTCCACACCCACAATGGCAACCTGATCAGGCACGTGTAGATTCACTGACTTGCAGGCTTCGACAATCAATTCTCCTCGGTCGTCGTTACACGCCATCACAGCCACGGGTTTGGTCAAGGTTGCCAGCCAGGCAGCAATCACGGGAAGCTCACTATCCCAGGTACGGCGTGATTTCCGGGGGAGTTGATAGACATTTGGTTCATAACCGGCCTGACGCACAGCTTCACAGAACCCCTGTTCGCGCCGACATGACCACCACCAATCGTTAAAACCACAAAAAGCAAAATGTTGGAAGCCTCGTTCCAGGAAATGCTGCGCTGCTATGTCCCCAATCATCAGGTGATTGGTCACAACATTGGAGACTCCCTCTATCACCTCTACCGAATAGGGAAAAGACACGGCGGGTATGCCCATCTGAACTATCTGATCCATCTCCTTGGGCTCGCGCATCAGTATACCATCGGGTTTCATGGCCTTGAGAACCTTCAAGAGTGCATGTCGAGCGGTCGGCTCTCTGTATTCCAAGGGACGATAAAAGGTCCACAGCGCCTGGAGATGGGCATATTTGGCAATGCCACTGAGTAAGCCGCGCGTATACATTCGCGAGGGATTAAGCAGCAAGACTATTTTTCGCATCTCTTTCATGCCATCACCGGAGCGTTCAAGTTTTTAACAGGGTCAATGCCGTTTGCACCAAACCCTGCTGGCATATGCCATAGTGATTGAAGATTTCCAATTGGCTGCCAGTCACTGTGTCTTCATCCGGGAAGCCCACGATCTTAAAGGGCACTGAGACGCCTGCCTGAATGAGGTATGCGGCGCAGGCTTCACCCAGGCCGCCCATGACACTGTGTTCTTCTACGGTCGCGATCGCTTTACATTCTTTGGCTGCCTTGAGCACCGCGTCCATATCCAAAGGTTTGATCGTATGCATGCTGATGACGCGAGCCGATACGCCGGATTGTTCCAGTGCTTGGGCAGCCAGTGTGGCCTGGACTACGGCTTCACCTGTGGCAATGAAGGCGATATCCGAGCCATCGCAGACCTGAATGGACTTGCCCACGGCAAAGGGGGTGCCAGGTTGATGAAGGTGGGGCAGGGCCCGCTTGCCAAAACGGATGAATACAGGGTGGGTCATGGCTGCCGCAGCTTTAATAGCCTCGGCAGTTTCAAGGTTATCCGCTGGTACGACAATGGTACAGTTGTGAATGGCTCGCAGCACAGCAATATCGTGAATCGAATGGTGTGTCGAGCCCAGGGCGCCGTAACTGACACCTGAACTGATACCGATGAGCTTGACGGGTTGATCCGAGTAGCACACGTCGTTTTTGATTTGCTCCAGGGAACGCGCTGTGAGAAAACTGCCTGGTGACACTGCATACACGATTTTGCCTGCTGAGGCCAGACCTGCAGCTACGCCCACCAGATTCTGTTCGGCAATGCCGACCTCCACGATTTGATCCGGCAGGGCCTGGGCAAAGGGCATCAGCTTGCCAGACCCGCGTGAGTCGCTGGTCACAGCCAGGACGTTCTTGTTTGCTTGGGCCAGGCCAATCAGGGTCTCACAGAAGATCTCCAGGTTGGCCTTTCCCATTTCCATGGCCGGTTGAAAACTCATGCGTCCACCTCCATTAACCGAGCCTGCAGTTCAGTCATGGCCTGCTCATATTGCTCGTCACTGGGCACGCCGTGATGCCACTTGGTGACATTTTCCATAAAGCTGACGCCTTTGCCCTTGGTGGTATTGGCAATGACCACGCTGGGTTTGCCCGGTTCAAAGGGCGTGCTGTTGAGTATGTCACCGAGAGCTGGTAAATCATGGCCGTCCGCACTGCGTACGACCCAGCCAAAGGCTTCGAATTTGGCTGCCAGGTTTTCCAGGGCACAGACGTCTTCTGTGGAGCCCGAGATCTGCAGTTTATTGCGATCCACGATGGCGGTTAAATTGTCTAATCCATAATGAGCGGCAGTAAGCATGGACTCCCAATTGGAGCCCTCGGCCAGTTCGCCGTCGCCGAGGAGTGTAAACACACGGTAGTCGGCTTGGTCCTTCTTGCCTGCCAGGGCGACACCTGCACTAAAGGCCAGACCATGGCCCAGGGCACCGGTGTTTTGCTCGATGCCCTTGATCTTTCGCGTGGGATGGCCCACATAAGGCGACTGAAATTGACACAGGGTCTCCAAATCGGATATAGGAAAGAATCCCTTGTCCGCCAAGACCACGTACAGGGCCTCGACCGAATGACCCTTGCTTTGGACGTAGCGATCACGAAGAGGATCTGCGAAGTTGTCTGGCGTCACGTTCAAGACACGGTTGTACAATACATTCAAGATGTCCACGCAGGACAGGCTCCCGCCCGTATGACCGGCATTAGCCAGTTTGATATACTTGAGCAGGGCCATACGATACTCGATCGACTTTCGTTTGAGTTCAATATCAGTCATTTAATGGTTTTCCACAAGACTTAATCAGCATGGGCTCAAGCCCATCCAACAACCAACAACCAAGAACTAACAACTAAGAACTAACAACTAAGAACCGCATCTTCACACATGCCAGTACAAATCCCATCCCATATACTTGGAGATGGCTTCGTCCAATACATCCGCACAAAACGACCTGGCCATGGCCACATGGTGCTCGTAACCGTTCTGGCAGATGTGGGCCAGCAATTCCCGCAGGTGATCAACCTTGCACACGGCAATGCCGCCGTCCATATCAAAGGGATCATCCGTGAATTGGCCTTGGCCCACATAGCCCTTGATCATGCCTCGGGTATCGTCCGTGGAGATGCGGAAGTAGGTCATGTCACCAGCGGCCACGTGGCCCTTGATTGCGCCGAAGCAGTTATCCTTGCCAAGAGTCTCGCCCAGGAGGTCCAGGGTTGAGATTTCGATGTCACGGCCCATGAAGCTCTTGGGGAAGTTGCTGCAGTGGGTGCACACGCATTTATCCTTTTCATGGCCGTAGTTGTTGTTCCAGTCCAAAAAGCCCGGGATCTTGCCTGAGGCCAGCAGCAGGGCGTACATGGATACGGTGCCGGCCACGTCCACTTCACAGGCACTGGGCATGTGGTTTTCGCCCATCAGACTCATGGACAGGCAGGAGGCACAGCCGAAGTTCTCCTGCATGGACGTCCAGCACTGAATCGCACTGGCCACGCATTCGTTTTCAGCCATCCAGTTGTCCACAGCCACAGAAAACTTTGCCTGACGCAGCACATGATCTTTGGGGATACAGTTTGGGATGCTGCCGTAGGCCGTGATCTCTGCCAGCTTGTCTTTGATACTGGTGGTCTTGGCATTGAGCTTCTCTGTTCTGGCAAAGATGTCGGACAGATCTACCGGCACCACCGTGATACCGGATTCCTGCAGAAGCTTTTCGCTGAAGCGTACTGTCTGGAAAGCGGCGGGGCGGGCACCGATCGCGCCAATGCGGGCCGTGCGCAATCCTCGAACAGTTCGACAGATGCGCGCAAAACGATCCAGATCCTGAGCGAACGCCTTGCTGTCCAGATCACAGGTGTGTTCCGTGGTGTCAGTAAATGGGATGTCGTATTGATAGAGATTGTTGCACACCGAGATCTTGCCGCAAAAGGCATCGCGGCGGCCAAAAACACCGACATTATCCAACTGGTCATTGCAGGCCTGCACCATGACCGGTACATCCAGCCTGGCCAGGTTTAAGGTCTCCACCACACCCAGTTCATCCCCAAAGTTGGGCAACACCACAATCACGCCATCAATGTCTTTGCGTCGGCTCTGGAACAGGTCTGCGCATTGTTTGGCATGGGCATAGGTCTCTATGGCACTGTGTTCTGTGGCCTTGGCAGGCAGGATCACATGATCGTAGCCCAGCTTTTTGAGCTGCTTTTCCAATTGCACCCGGCCGTCTTGAGCCAGCTTGGGATTAAAGAAGTCCCGTGTGCCCACAATGATGCCAAAGGTGATCTTTTTATCCATGACCTTCATAATGTGACTCCCGTCTTATTCCTCTGAATTTAATCGATCTATGACCACGGCCAGCAGGATGACAAATCCCTTGATGACTTTTTGCCAGAACGGATCCACGCCCATGATGACCAGACCACTATTGAGTACGCCAATAATTAATGCCCCGAGCACGGTGCCGAGCACTGATCCGCGGCCCCCTGACAAGGAGGTGCCGCCAATGACCACTGCCGCAATGGAATCAAGTTCATACCCTTCACCCGCCACAGGCGTGGCGGAATTCAATTTCGACGTCAAAATGAGTGCGCCGACGGCTGACAAAGCGCCGGCAATGCTGTAGACCTTTAGTTTAATGCGATTCACATTGAGCCCTGATAGCTTGGCTGCCTCTTCATTGCCCCCCACAGCATAGACATGCCTGCCAAACCGGGTTCTTTTCAAAAGAATGGCAGTCACGCCCACAATCAAGGCAGCGATCAAGGCCTGATTGGGAATACCCAGCAGGCTGCCGGACCCAATCCGGGCAAAGGAGTCGCCCAGGCCCGTGATGGCCTCTCCTCCGGTATAGAGTTTGGTGGCGCCGCGCGCGATGGTGAGCATGGCCAGTGTGGCCACGAATGGGGGGACCTTGAACCGGGTGATCATAAGGCCATTGAATAGACCCAATGATGCACCCACCAGGCAGCCTGCACATACTGCGCCGAGCACTGTGACACCGACATACAGGTTCAGGCCCTCAATGGCCAGCCCTGATTTGAGCAGCCCTGCCATGATGGCCCCACTAAAGGCAAGCACTGCGCCCACGGACAGGTCAATGCCCCCGGTTAAAATCACCAGGGTCATGCCCACAGACAGACAGGTATTGACTGAGATCTGCATCAAAACGGTGCGGCAATTGCCCACTGTAAAAAAACCCTCGGCAAACAGGCCAAAGGCCGCAATCATCAAGATCAACGCAATGAGCGAATGAAAGCGTGAGATGGTGGATTTGAAGTCAAATCGATCAGGCATAGAATCAGTCCGTGTTTCCCTTGAGTAACGATATTGGGTCCGCGTTTTTGTGTGATGACTGTTGGCGGGGCAAGGCGGCCTTTAGCAGCGACTCCTCAGTCGCCTGCCCACGCAAGAATTCACCGGTTTGTCGGCCTTCAGCCAGGACGATGATTCGATCTGCAATGCGCATGATCTCCGGTAATTCCGATGAGACCATCACAATGGCCATGCCGGTCAAGGCCAGTTCACTGATGAGTTTGTAGATCTCGTTCTTGGCATTGATGTCAATACCGCGTGTGGGATCATCCAGAAGCAGGACCATGGGATGTGTGGCGAGCCATTTGGCGATGACCACCTTCTGTTGGTTGCCCCCGCTGAGGTTCTTCACCTTTTGGTGTGCGTTGGGTGTCTTGATCTGTAAACGTTCGATGTAGTCTCTGGCCAGATTGCCCTCCAGCCGGGGATTCAGGAATCCGCAGGATTCCACTTGGTTCAGACTGGCCAGGCTGATGCTGTCTCTGACCGACATTTCCAGGACCAGCCCCTGTCGCTTGCGATCCTCCGGGACCAGGGCAATACCCGCTTCAATGGCGTCTTGGGGCAAATCGATGGGCACCTCCCGGCCCTCCACCCACACCTGGCCTGAGGCGCTTTTGGGGTGGACGCCAAAAAGCGTTTCTAATAACTCAGTGCGTCCTGCCCCCATCAATCCAAACAACCCCAGCACCTCGCCCCGTCGACAGGACAGGCTCACATGGTCCACTAGATAATCGTCCGGACGCGTGGGATGGTTTAGGCAGATGTCCCGGACCTGCAATACAGCTGTCTCCTGCACGGCCTCGGCCTTGACAAAGAAATCCTTGAGGTCACGGCCCACCATCATGGCCACGATCTCATTCTCCTTGATGTCTCTGGCAAGATGCGTGCCGATCATACGTCCATCCCGCATCACCGTGATACGCTGGGCAATTTGAAACACTTCTTCCATTTTGTGTGTGATATACACAATGGCCACACCCTGCTCGGTCAGTGCTCGGATCAGTTCAAACAACATGTCTACTTCATGGTCACTGATGGCGGACGTGGGTTCGTCCATGATGATCACCTGGGCATCAAAGGCCAGGGCCTTGGCAATCTCGATCAGTTGCTGCTGGCCCACGCGCAGTTGACACACGGGCCTGTCCGGGTCAATGTGCAGGTCCAGCTTGTCCAGGAGCTGACTGGCTTCTATGCGCATACGCTTGACGTCAATGAGCCCGAATGGTGTGAGGAATTCCCGGCCCAAAAAGATGTTTTCAGAAATGCTCAAGTAGGGGATGAGATTCAATTCCTGATGAATCATGCAGATCCCGGTTTGCTGAGCCATAAATGTATTGGGCAGGGTCACGGGCCGGCCCTGAAAACAAAGCGTGCCCTCGTACTCCTGATACACGCCGGAGAGAATCTTCATGAGGGTTGATTTTCCGGCCCCATTCTCACCCACAATGGCATGGACCTCACCTGCGAGAATCTCAATGCTCGCGTTGTCCAGGGCCTTGGTGACACCAAAACACTTGGTCACACCCTGGGCTGTGAGAGCTGTCCGATTATCGTGGGTCATTACCATGCGTGCCGTCATACTCTCCACTTACTCCAGCGCCAGGCGAATAGGGACAATAGACAACAGATGATCGTTTCCATCCTGATCCTTGTGACCAAAGGGCGTCTTTTCTGTGGCATCTTCAGCCACTTCAGCAGCCCCGATGAACCGGATCCGTTGCCCGGCCCTGGGCGACTCAGTCAGAAAGGGCTTGATCACCTCAGTGACTACGATTTTGTTGATTTCAGAACTGATCCTGTTGAACTTCATGGTGTCTGAAAATGCACTGACATCCACCAGTCCCGAGGCATCTCGAATCGCATTCCCTGCGATGAACAATCCGGTCGAAATCAGGACAGTCGCGCCTGAGTCGGATTCATTTAGTTTCAGGGCGATCTCCTTTTTGTCCACAGCCACAATGGTACCGCTGCCCTGCAAGAGATAGGCATGCACCCGGCTGTCTCCCAGGGTCTGGCCCTTTTGAATGGCAGCGTCCATGTCTGTGTTGAAAAGACGCATCAAAGCCTGGGCTTCCGGGCTTTGATCGAGAACATCCGGCAGCCTTGTGTCCCAGAAATCACGCGCGTATTCGGCAGCATCGAATTGGGAAGCCTTCATTCGGGCCCGCACTTCATCCAGTTTCTGCAATCGAATGGATCCACACAACAGGAGAAGGCCAAGCCCTGCCAGCAGCCATCTGGATATTCTTTTTGACCGGGTCATACGTTTGTCACTCTTGTCGTCCATAGGCCTTGTATTTTTCGATATTGTCGGAATGCACCAATTCG
>JAIPFM010000175.1 GCA_021736645.1 Phycisphaerae bacterium
GTGAAACTCGAGCCCAACCCGCAGATGCCCAAGGATACCATGATTATCAATGCCTGCGAGTGCGAGCCCTACATCACCTGTGATTACCGCGTGATGATGGAATGGACGTACCAGGTCCTGGCCGGGATCAGGCTGGCCAAGCGTGCGTCCGGGTGTACCAGCGCCTATATCGCCATTGAAGACAACAAGCCCAAGGCCATTACTGCCATGCAGACGGCGGTGGATGCGTCTGATTGTTCAGACCAGATCAAGGTCGTGACAGTCAAGACCAAGTATCCGCAGGGCGGTGAACGGCAGTTGATCAAGGCCGTCACCGGAAAAACAGTGCCCACCGGCGGCATCCCGCCGATGATAGGTGTGCTCGTGTTGAACGTGGGTACTGTGGCAGCCCTGGCAGAAGCCGTGGTCTGTGACCGGCCCTTGACGCACCGGGTGGTGTCAGTCAGCGGCGAGGCCGTGGTCGAGCCGAAAAACATGTACGTCCCTCTGGGTATGACAGTGCGTGCGTTGCTGGATTTCTGTGGCGGTGTGTCTGAAGAGGCCGCGCGTGTGGTCATGGGGGGTCCCATGATGGGGTTTGCCCTGGCTGAGCTGGACACCCCGATCACCAAGACGAGCGGGGCCGTGACAGTCTTGACCAAAAAACAGATCGGTCTGGCCAAATTTAAACACCGCCAAACGGCCTGCATTCGCTGCGGACGCTGTCTTGAGGTGTGTCCGGAAAATCTCAATCCCACCAAGATCGCTCATGCCGTTAAATTCAATGCCCTGGATGTGGCCAAAGACTATTACATTTCAGGCTGTATAGAGTGTGGGTGCTGCAGTTATGTGTGTCCAGCCAATATTGAACTGACAGGATACATTCGAACCGGCAAGATCCACCTGGCCAAGCAAAAGAAAAAGGCTTGAGTTGATTCATGTGAAGATTTTTATACTCTCTATTGAGGTCAAAAGTAGATGCTCAGCAAGATGACAGTTTCTCATTCACCGCACATCAGTAAACCCATGTCCACGCGAAGTGTCATGGTGGATGTGGTCATTTCCCTGGTCCCGGCCATGCTCGCAGCAGCGATTTTTTTTCGTGCTCGAGCGGTGGTCTTGCTTGTCACCTGTGTGATTGCCTGTGCCCTGACCGAATGGTTGTGCAACCTGGCTCGCAAGGTGCCAAAACCATGGGAGTCTTTGGGTGACTTCAGTGCCGTGTTGACAGGCATCATCCTGGCCCTGTCTTTACCGCCCCGTCTGCCCGTGTGGACTGCCGTCATTGGATCGGCATTTGCCATTGCCATTGGCAAGATGGTGTTCGGCGGACTGGGGGCCAATGTATTCAACCCGGCCATGGTGGGACGTACCTTTCTAACGGCCTCATTCGGTGCGTTGATGACCACCTGGACTGTGCCTGCCACGTTTGATCCGGCCATGCCGGATGTGGCGTTCACGGATCAGATCGTGGATGCCCGCACCACAGCCACACCCCTGGGCAAGGCCAAGGAAGCCATCAAGGAACGAAAAAAATCTGTCGGCCTGGCTGCTGAGAACGAAACCGCGGCTGCCCAGCAGGCCCTGGCTGTGAGCAAAGCGGCTGCCGAAACCGTGAACAGTCAACTGACATACACGCTGACCGGTGAAGTCGCCGGCTGTCTGGGTGAGACCAGTGCCCTGGCCCTGATCCTTGGGGGCATCTATCTTCTGATACGAAAAACGATCACCTTTCACACGCCTGCGGCCGTGTTGGTCTCCGCGTTTCTTTTTGGCGCCGTGGTGTATGCGTTCAATCCAACCACCATGGCCAATCCCCTGACCCATTTGCTCAGCGGCGGCATGCTTATGTGTGCGTTCTTCATTGCCACGGACCCGGTCACTGCACCACTGACGCGCCGGGGCATGTGGATCTTTGGTGCAGGTGTGGGACTGCTGATCATGTTGATCCGCGTGGTGGGTGAGTATCCCGAGGGTGTGATGTTTGCCATTCTGCTGATGAATGCCGTGACCCCGTTAATTGACCGCTTGTGCAAGCGTTCGCCTGCAGGAGGTGTACCCCATGTCCAAGGTTAAGTTTTTTATGGCCCAGAGCTGGCTGTTGATCGTGGCAGCCTTATTGTTCGGTGTGCTGCTCGCAGGGGCACAGACCGGACTTGATCCGTTCATTAAGGCCAATGAGCAGAAGAAGCTCAGTGACAGTATGGCCCTGCTGATCACGGACGCCAAGACCTTTGAACTGGCCGCGCAAGACGTGGAGGTCCCCATGGGGAAAAAAACCGTACTGTCCAAGGTGTACAAGGGCGTGACCGAGTCCGGTGACATTGCAGGCTTCGCCTTTGTGGCGGAAGGGGCCGGGTTTGCGGACAAGATCAAGCTCGTGATTGCCACAGACCCGACCTTCACAAACTACATGGGCTACAAGGTCATGTTCAGTAATGAAACCCCGGGCTTTGGTGACAAGATCAAGAATGACTATTACTCACAGCAGTATATCGGGGCCCCGATTCAGCGTCTGGAACTGACCAAGGCAGGGGACAACCTGGTGATTGATGAGCGGATTGTGGCCATCAGCGGTGCCACGGTCAGCAGTGACGCGGTCATCAAGATCTTCAATACGTTCGGGCGAAAAGTCAAATCTCAGCTCCAGACAAAGGGGGTGATTCAATGAGTCAGACAGCAACACCGGCCCTGGGCCCCACATTTACCGCAGGCTTATGGAAAGAGAATCCAGTTCTCAGATTGTTGTTGGGCATGTGTCCGACCCTGGCAGTGACCGCGGCACTCAAGCCGGCGATCACCATGGGCGGGTGCGTGATCTTTGTGCTGATCTGCAGCAACATTGTGGTCAGCCTCATGCGAAACCTGCTCAAGCCGCACCTGCGCATCCTGATGTTCACCTTGACCATTGCCACGTTCGTGACCATCGCGGATCTCATCCTCAAGGCCTTTGTGCCGGACATGAGCGCAGCCCTGGGACCGTACGTGCCTCTTATTATCGTCAATTGCATCATCATCTGTCGGGCTGAGGCCTGTGCCAGCAAGAACGGCCTGGTCGTGAGTGTGGTGGATGCCATCGGCATGGGCCTGGGCTTTACCTTGACGCTCAGCGTGCTGGCGTCGATTCGTGAGATCCTGTCCACGGGCAAGCTCCTGGAGGTCTCAGTCATGCCGTCCGGTTTTGTGCCCTGGGCTGCCATGGGCATGCCTGTCGGTGCATTCATTACCTTGGGCCTGATTCTGGGTCTGGTCAACATCATTACCAAGAAGGCGTCTTAGCAGGGGATTCAACGCATGGATACACTGAACACATTGCTTTTAGGATTCATTTCCATTGTCTTGATCAACAATCTCGTGTTGACAAAATTCCTGGGTATCTGCCCCTTCCTGGGCGTGTCCGGACGCATTGACATGGCCTTCGGCATGGGTATGGCCGTGACCTTTGTGGTCACGCTCAGCGGCATCCTCACCTGGATGATCGATCACTTCCTGCTCAAGCCGTATGACCTTCAAGTCATGCAATATGTGTGCTTCATCCTCGTCATTGCAGGCGCTGTGCAGCTCGTGGAGATGTATGTGCGCAAGTTCTTTCCGCCCCTGTATGAAAGCTTCGGCATCTTTCTGCCTCTGATTACCACCAACTGTGCCATCCTCGGCCTGTGCCTGTTCATCAACCTCTGGGAGATCAACAGCCTGATCGAGGCTGCCGTACTCAGCATTGGTGCGGGCGTGGGCTTTACCATGGCCATCTGCATCATGGCAGGCATTCGGGAAAATCTCAACCTGGTGGATGTGCCCAAGTGCCTCAGAGGCGCGCCCATTACGCTGATCACGGCGGGACTCCTGACCATGGCGTTTATGGGATTCTCAGGGATGATTAAATAGTGTTCAGTTTTGGGTTTTCAGTTTTTAGTATTTAGGTTTTGGACTCAGACTTTTTTAGGGAAATTGTGAATGATTTTGGCAAGTGTGGCTGAGTTGATGAATAGTGCGTGGCCTGCGGGCGTGATGATGCTGGGGCTGGGTGGTTTGTTTGCAGTGATCCTGCTGGTGGCCAGTGAAAAGCTGAAGGTCGAGGTGGATGCCAAGGTCGAAGCCATCCAGGGTTCTCTGCCCGGGGTGGACTGCGGTGCGTGCGGCTTTGCAGGGTGCGGTTCCTATGCCAAGGCCGTGGCAGCTGATCCGGAACTCATTGGCAAATGTGCGCCGGGCGGTTCTGCCACGGCTGAAAAGATCGCGGAGATTCTCAGTCTGTCTGTAGGCGGTGGGGCGGCGCCGTTGCGGCCTGTGATCCACTGCAACGCTGATATTGACAACCGCACCTACTATGCCAAGTACGAAGGCATTGAAAGCTGCACGGCTGCCAATGCCCTGACCAATGTCCAGGCCTGCAAATTCGGGTGCGTGGGCTACGGCGACTGTGTGGCATCGTGCAAGTTTGACGCCATCCACATTGTCAATGGCCTGGCCACAGTGGACTATGACAAGTGCACGGGCTGCACAGCCTGCTCCAAGGCCTGCCCCAAGAACATCATTGAAATGGTCCCGTTCTCGGAGCCTGCCATGACTGTGGTGGCCTGTCACAGCCAGGAAACAGGACGCATGACGCGTCAGATGTGCAAGGTCGGCTGTATCGGCTGCGGCCTCTGCAAAAAGAACTCCGACATCTTCGCAGTCAACAACAACCTCGCTTCAGTCATTTACACAGACTACAAAGTCGACGAAGGCGTAGAAACCGCCACCACGAAATGCCCGACCAAGGTGATCAAGAGGGTGGGCAAGGGTGTGATCGCAGAGTCCAAAGTCGAGAGTCCGGTGGCCTGAGAGTATGACTGATCGGAATTCAGCAGGGCGATTGCCTTTTCCAGCACTGTATCTCGCCCTGCACGAATGTCCTTGATCGTGGGTGTCACGAGATAATGGGGTTCTATCCCATGAAGAGGAGAGGGCATCTTGCCATGTATCGGGAATGTGAGCGAACATCGCAGTGTGGCAATCCCGCCGGGCAGATCGATGCCCTTTGACCATCCGCAAGCGCCTGTCGTGGGTGTGCCTACGAGCAGGGCACCGGCCTCCAACATGCCTGACACGAAGTGTTCACAGGCACTGGCACAGCCCGCGTTGGTCAGGACCGCTACCCTGCCCTCGTAACACCAGGGGCCTCTGGGTTCGGCAAAGTGGACGAGCTTTTCGTATGTATTTGTGCCCGCTTGCCGTTGGAAGCTGACACTGCAAAGCACTTTTTGTGTGATGAACCGCCCGATCACCTGGGCTGCAAGCTCGTCTGCGCCGCCGCCATTGTCACGGACATCCAGAATGAGATATGGGTTGTCTCGCATGGGCTCCAGTGCCTCATCAAAGGCTTCAGCTGAGAAACCACCCCAGGCGCGGATTTTGAGGTATCCGATCGTCTCATGGATCACCCGACTGGATATGACAGACGCCTGTGCGCCACTGCCGCCGGAGCCCCCGCGATTCAAGACGACCTCGTAGATCTCGCCCTGCTGGTTGCGCAATTTTAATTCGAGGTGCGACCCGGGTTCTCCCTGGAGGATTTCTCTGCATGCTGACCGGGTCTTTGCATATCGCGTGGCTCCAAAGGCCTGCGCCAATACATTGTCAAAGCGTTCCTTTGCCGCAACGGCGTCAATCTCCAGCAGGATGTCGCCGCAGAGCATGTTGTGATCCTCGGGGCTCTGGATCACCACGATCTGATCCTCCACCAGGCCGACACGGAGGGGAGGTGTCACGAGGATCGCCTTTCCTTCCCAGTGCAGGCTTGTGTGGTAGTCGTTGAGCCGCTGCACAAGCATTTTGTCCATGACGGGCAGCGCTTGGTAGAGACTGGTCATATCCTTCAGCGCCTCTTTGCATGAGTCATGCCAACTGTCATCAAAGGCGCCGGCGTACTCCATCATCGGGTAGTTCTCCTGGAGCGTGTCCCACAATATTTCCAGGAAGCCCGTGGGCGTGCCTGCCGCAGGCATTTCGATGTTCGGGTCAGCTCCCTGGTCCAGCAGCAACTGCACCATTGCCTCCTGCCCTCGCATTCGGGCCAGTTGCAGTGCAGTGAATCCCTGCTCGTCCGTCTTGTCCACGTCCACGCCGCAGGACAGGCACAGCTTGACCATGCTCGTGTCGCCGCGTTTTACAGCAGGGAGCAGCTTGTCTCCCAGGCCGTTGGGATCCACGCGTCTGCAGGCGAATCCCCAAAAATCCCGACCGCTCTTTGTCTTGATCAGGAGGTGATTCCTGCCTGCCCGGAAGTCGGCAGCCACAAGATCGTCATCCGGGCGGACCGCACGAGTCGTCCAGTTCTCGTGCACCAGTTTGCCATTGAGCCAGACCTTCATCGCATCATTACTGGCAATGCCGAGCATACACGGCCCAGGGTCGTCCATTTCGATCTCGGCCCAGGCATAGGCGACCCCATCGGCCTTGGGTTTATAGATTGCCATGAGATTGATCAGCGTTAACTGGTTTTGCCAAGCGTGCCATTGGTACTCGTCTTCGCCTCTGTGATGAATCATCCCCGACACGGGCCTGATGTTCGCTTCCCCCCCCATGCTCGATAAGGAAATCCCGGTTAAACGCCTGTCTCTGATCGATCTCACCTCCTGGTTTCCCCTCTGCCTCGAACAGGGGAAAGGGGCCGCAGGTCAGCCATTGTTTCATGAATACGCCGGGTTCAAGTCCCTGGTAGCATATGCCTTGTTCGGCCTGTAATGCCTCCTCAGGTTGTGCGTTCACAGACAGCGTACACAGCATCAGAAAAATCAGAGCTACTCGCATGTTGTGCTCCTTAAAGGTTCGATGGGCTGAACGGGATTTGGATTCCGCAGTATGGAGATGAGTATACGTCTGGAAACTGGGCTGATCAAGGGGAAAGGGGTCCAGAGTTGGAGGCTTTCTAACTCGTGGCCTTGGGCTCGAGCGTCATGTCTGCAAACAGGCCGGCCTGGAATTTGTGATAGGCCAGAGAGGCAACCATGACGGCATTGTCCGTACAATATTTTCTGGGTGCCACAAGCAAGGCCCTGTGGGTCTTGTCGGCCATGGTCTGGAGACCTTCTCGCAGGGCGGAATTGGCGGCCACACCGCCGCCCAGCAGGAGGGATTTGGCACCTATGCGGTCCGCGGCTCGACGGGTTTTTTTGACCAGCACCTCGATCACCGCTGCCTGAAACGACGCCGCGATATCGGCAATGTCCTGATCTGACATGTCACGGACGAGATTGTCACCCTTCATGTCCTGGCCCCGGCAGTGGTACAGGACTGCGGTCTTGAGACCGCTGAAGGAAAAGTCAAGCGAGTCCTTGGCCAGCATGGAACGGGGGAATCGGATGGCCTTGGGATTGCCCTTTTGGGCTGCCTTTTCAATACTGGGCCCACCCGGATACGGCAGGTTCAGGATGGAGGCCACCTTGTCAAATGCCTCGCCTGCTGCATCGTCAATGGTACTGCCAAGCAGGTTCAGGACCAGGGCGGATTCACAGTCATACAGAGACGTGTGTCCGCCTGACACGACCAGGGCCACAGCAGGCAGGTTCAGCTCGGTCTGTTCGAGCATGGCGGACTGGAGGTGGGCATGCACATGATTGACGGCCACCAGGGGCTTGCCCCACATGAAGGCCAGGGTCTTGGCTGCAGTCACACCCACAACCAGGGCAATGGAGAGCCCCGGCTGATTGGCCACAGCCACGGCGTCAATCTCGTCTTCACTTATACCCGCCTGATCCAGTGTCTCCTGAAGCACGGGATAAATATTCTCAATATGCGCACGCGATGCGATCTCAGGCACCACACCCCCATATTTCTTGTGCAGATCCACAGAGGACGCCACCACAGACGACAGGACCGTGTGCCCATTCTGCACGATCGCAGCAGCCGTTTCATCGCAGCTCGACTCAATAGCCAGTATGTTTGTCGTTTTTTTTGTCATAGGGGCGATAGTGTAGCGGACAGGGGTAGGGATGTCAATTTGGCGGATTTGAGATTCCAGATGCGGGAGCCGGCCCCACATGTGCGAATCTGAATGCAGGGAACGCATTTTCTGTCAGGGTGTACATTCAATGAATGATAGGCCGTGAGTAAATGTCCTTGTTTGTGTTTTGAATGGCGTGAGTACCTGTTGGTTGTTATTTACTAAGTGCTTTTATGGAATAGGTTTGAAGTAAATGGTGTGGCATGGTCTGATGTTGGCACAACGCTTGCACTTGGATCCATGCCGCAAAGGCTGATCATGAATAGGAATGAGATTCATTAATAAGGAGATAATCATGGTTTCGAACCATTGGAACAGGCTGTGGCTGATCTGGATCTGGTTGGGCACCTGGTGTTTGGCAGCCGAAGTGCAGGTTACTGACAAGGGTGCGGCCCGTCATGAACAGACCGGCATTGTCATCGCCTCGGGCACTGCGGTACTGCCTGCCCAGGGTATTTGGTTTGTACCGGATCCCTTTGGTCTGGAGGGGAGCATGACCCAGATCTTCTTAACGCCCCCACAGGATTGGATGCAGAGACAGCAGGGCCGGCGCATGATCCTGGCCCGCCAAGAAGAAAAGATTAAACAGGGCCGCTATCGCCTGACCGGCGTCTACTGGATACTGCTGGAGTATGCACGGGAGCATGGGGGCGTGGGACCGACCTGGTGGGAGGACCTGCCTGATCAGGACCACTACGGGATCAAGAACTTCCGGGAATCGCCGTATGCCTCGGAGTTCGAGATCACCGATCCTGCCTATGCCTTGCTGCCTGACGTGCTGTTTGACATGACGGGCGAGCCTCTGCGCGTGGATCAGAATGCCGCACCCAGACCCCTGGCCGTGGAATTGAAACCCTATTTCAATGACGGGAAACACTGGGTTCTCTATACCAACGGGACAGTGCGGCGCGTGGACATTGACACCGCATGGATGGCCGACAATCGACTGAAGGTCACGCCCCTGCAGGAAAGACCCTTTCTGGATGAGGCAGCGCCGTCTACCGTGGTCTATACCGTGTATGGCCTGCGCAGACCCGGGCAGAACAAGTCCTTACGATTTCAAGTACACAATGGCCAGACCCGGGAGGTGTTGGATTGCATCTGGCAGCCAGGTGACACCGCTGCAGACCCGCAGGTGATCAAGGCCTGGGCCAGCCAGCGGGCCGGCGCCTGGTTGGGGATGATACAGACGTTTGATGCCCCGGTACTCAAGCAATGGATGGCCATTCAGCAGCAGTTGTACGGGAGTCAAGGCCTTGCGCAGGTCCTCGCGCGTAACCGCCGCACTCAAGATCGTCAGATCAGTGCCCTGGGTGTGCTCGGCGGTCAGGCCGCACTGCAGGAGACGTTTCAACTGCAGGGCCTGGCATTGGGACAGGGCGCCCAGGATCAGACGCCGGTCCCTGTCCGGGAGATCGAGGGGGTGCAGGTCAAGAGCCACCCGTTTAAAGAGATGCTGGGCGCACAGCCCGGGGGGCGCCTGCCCCTGGCTGAGGTCGTGCCTGCGGACTGTCTGTTCGTGCATTTCTCCCGGCCTCAGGCAGTGCTGCCGTTTCTTGAAAAGGGCAGCGGCTTCCTGTCGCACCTCGGTTCTCTGGCCATGGGACGCAGCCTGGACTACGATCTGAAGGACCGTTACCTGGCCCGTCTGGGCCTGACGGAGGCACTGCTGGAACAGTTGCTGCAGTCCCATTTTACCGAGGAATTCGGGCTCTTTGTCCCTGATCTTTTTTTGATTGACGGGACCGATGTCACCATTGTGGCCCGGGTTCCGAAGATCCAGACACTCAGGCCTTTGCTGAGATTGACGGGGCTGGAACTGAGCCAGGGCCAAATCATTGACATCCCCACCACAGCCGGGGCCCGGGCCTTCTGGAGCCTGGACGGTGATCTGATCTTTATCAGTACGCACCGGGCCCAGTTGGAACAGGCACTCCAATTATGTCGCGACCAGGGGCGTGGCAGTCTGGGACAGTCCGATGAGTTCCGATACATGCTCACGCAACTGCCGCTGACGCAGCGCACGCGCTGTTATGTCTATGTCTCCGATCCCTTTATCCGCAGCCTCGTGTCACCTGCCACCAAGATTGCCCAGTTGCGGCGCTTGAAGGCACGCGCGCACATGAACCTGGCCACCAGTGCTGCCCTGTTGTATCAGTTGGATCACCAATCCGGTGCGCCCACTGTGGAGCGATTGATGGGATTGGGTTATCTGCCCAAGGATTTTGCCAGGGGGGATGTTCATCTGGAGCCGAGCCTGATGGCCGTGTCTGAGGCCTACGGCCCCAATACCCAGCTCAAGACCCTGGTTGAGCGGCCCGTGACCGTGGCCACGGCGGCAGAGGCCCGGGCCTACAAGCAGTATGTGGAGTCTTACAGTCGGTATTGGCGACAGTATTTCGACCCGGTGGCCGTGCGCCTGGATGACACGGAAGACGGCGGCCTGACGCTGACCACCTTTATCCTGCCGCTGCTGGACAGCCAGATGTACCGACAGATTCGTGACTGGGTGCCCGGCCAGCAGGGGACACCGCTGCGTCTGCCCCACATCAAACCCGAGCCCATTGCCCTGTTGTCCCTGAATCTGACGGACAAGATCTGGGCCGGCATGATCGGGCAATTCCTGCGCAGCATGGTGCCCGCGGATACGACCTTTGTGGATGACCTCGGTCCTGCCCTGCACATCGCCATCCAGGATGCGGACCCGGTCCTGGCCTTTGGCGGCGGCGACCTTCTGGGCATTGCAGGTCAGATGGGCGGGATGAATGAGATGGTGATGATCCCTGTGATTGTCTCGCTCTTTACACGGCCCAGTGCCATTCTCATTGAAACGCAGGACCCGGACGGCCTCAGACGGTTTCTGGCACAAAACGGCCTGACTGTCCTGTTCAGCAGTTTTGACAGTTTTCTTCAGGCTGAAACCTACCGTGTGACAGATCGTGACGCGTGGGTCCTGACCCTGGACCTGTTCAACATGGCCAAGGTGCGTTTTGGTGTGGAGGTGCAGGACAATTACCTGGTCATCACCAATCAGCCCTGGTCGCAGCACCTGACCCTGGAAGGGACCATGCCCAGTCCGTTGACCGACCTGTGTCTGCATCTTGAACCTGCGGCTGCCAGGCAGCAGCTGGCCGCCATGTTCACCTCCGCGGCAGACAAGCAGCGTCAGGCTGCGCTGCAGGGCAGTGCCATGCTCGCGCCCTTGGTATGGTCTGGTGCAGAAGATGTCGCTGGAGCGATCGCCCGACATCAGGCACTCTTTGGTTTTGTGCCCAGGCATCCGGCCCACGGTTCCTGGAGCGTGGATGAAATCCACCGGGTGGTCAGTACGGAGTACGGGTCACCGGGACAGGCGCAGCAGCCTGCGTATGAGGCCGGACGCCAGGACTTCGGCCTGCTGCAGGGTATCAGCCCCGTGGACGTGTCACTCCAGATCGAGGACACGGGATTGCGTACGCGGATCTATTGGAAATACAGGGAACAGCCTGTGACAGGGTCCAGGTAAACCGTCATTTTAAAAAGGGGACATTGTGGATTACACAGCCATCAGAAAGGCGTCGCTCAAGGTGTTTATCGGATTCCTGGCCCTGACTGCGCTCATTGCGATTATCTCGGTGCTCAGCGGTGAGTTCGGTAAGATCCAGTTCAAGGTCCTGGCCACCACGTTCAGCATTTCAGCGGCCAGTATCTGTTCCATGTCCTGTGCGGCCTTCATGGAAAAACGAAAACGTACAGGTCTCGGTCTGACGGGTATCTTGCTGTGCGCGGTCGGGGCGGTGCTCGTGATCGTGGGCCTGTGGCCGGAGATTGACAGCGAGGTCTATTGGAAAACAACTGTCACCGTGATTGTGGCGGCGATTGCCTTGGCCCATGCCTTTCTCCTGTCTCTGCCTGACCTGGATGACCGCCACACCTGGA
>JAIPFM010000176.1 GCA_021736645.1 Phycisphaerae bacterium
TCGATGAAATCGGTGTCTGCCTCTGACACGAGCTCGATTCGACCGACATCAAAAGGGGGTTCAGTATGCATAGGCGTTCGAATTATCTTCTTCACCTGTTTGGTGCCATTGGCCTGGACATTTATGTTGCAGGTCCTGTCCGGAAGCACGCAACGGATGGCAAACCGGCCGGAACGGTCAGTGAGACAACGCTTGTTGGGGCTCAGATTCATCCCCCAACTATCGCCTCTGAGCCACGAACTGACACTGGCTCGTTCTATAGGCTTGCCTTTGGAATCAACGACAGCCCCTGTGATGGTGACAGCCGGCTTTAATTCGAGTCGCAGCCCTTCCATCTCCCCCTGCATTTTCAATGTGCCCGCTCTGCCCCCCTTTAAATCCATGGCGATCAGCTCATACGTGTTGTCGTCGGGGCGGTTTTGTTCGTCATACCTTTTGACCCAAGTCATGGTGAATCGTCCGTGCCTGTCGCTGAGAACAGCCTCAGTTTGACTCGGCATGAGGGCCACTCGGACATCGGGCACGGGGTTTCCGGCTTCGTCAACAACGATTCCATGAATTTGATCGGCCTTCTTGAGGGTGAACTGTCTACGTATCGTCTGTTTCTGCTCGATATCAAAGGCAATAGCCGGTTCGTATGCGTGAAAGCCCCATTTGGCGACCTCGGTGAAACTGTAGGCACCTGCTGGCAAGTGTATCCGACACAGCCCCTTCGTGTCGGAGCTGCTTTGGGCAAGTCCACTCCCCCCTCTCTTGTGGACCGTCACACCTGCGCCCTCGACAGGTATGCCCTGAGTGTCAACGACCTTCACTTCCAGTACACCTCCCTGCGAAAGCTCCAGCTTGATATCCGTGGTGACCTCTCCCGCCTGCGTTCGAATGGGAACCGGCCACCCCACCCAGCCCATGCCGGGCCCGTGCGAAGGAACTGCCCCCACCCAGAAATCACCTTCAGGGATCCCTCGAAAAGAGAACTGACCGACCCGGTCAGAGGTCGCGGAATCGAAACCGTAGATGACACCCGATTCGGTCCGGCTGATTCTGACATTGGCTCCAACGATTGGCTGACCGTTCGAGTCACGCACGACCGTGCCATGGATCCTTGCTTCAGGCCTCAAGATGAATTGAATACTTGTTTGGCCAGGCGTGTAGACCGCGTACTGGTTGTATTGGCCATCGGGCAAGTATTGGCTTTGAACGGTGGCGTAGCCGGGCGCTTCGATCTGGAAATCCATCTGCCAGTCAGCAGACAGGGTCATCAAGCGAAAGCGTCCCTGGCTGTCAGTCTCGGTGCTGAATAATTCCTCGGTCAAAGGCTTGGGTATATAGCCGCGTACGCTGCTGCTTTGCAACGCATGCAGCGACACATTGGCCCCTGCCACGGGATTGCCCTTGTCGTTTACCACCACACCAGCCACTTCCTTGGGCTGATCCAGGCTGATATCAGCGACCGAATCGTCAAGCATGAGCCACCTGCGGCAATTCCAGGCCAGACCGGCTTTATGGACAACGATCAAACCACTGGAGTTGCCCGCCTCATGCGCTCTGACCATAAACTCGTACTTGCCATCCTGGTCCGTCGTCAGCTGTTCATGGAGACGGTCGTTATCATACATCAGGTACAGAGAGACGATCGCGCCGCTGACCGCCTCTCCATCCGGGCCCAGCACAACACCCTGAGCCGTAAATTGTTCGCCTTGGCCTGCAAGGGCACAGGCCGTGACCATGAATGATATCCATAACTGAACCGCTATTCGCACATGTCCGCTCATCTCGTCGGCTCCCTTCTCTCATTTGTCTTGTCCATGATCTCTGTGTCAGGTGCTAGGCCCAATGCCTCTTTGGCAAAAACGGCATCCGATATGTCAACGCCCACCTCCTGATCATTAAATGTGGCGCATAGGGTTTCGAGTTGCGTGCCAAGGCTGGCATTTGATGAAAACGTTTTTTTGACAGTTTTCAACAGCCAAACATCGTTGTGCCGCTTGGCCTGTGTATAGGTGGCATCATAGCCAAAGATGGGATTGAATTTGTCGTTGTGTCTTGCCGTGTAATATCTCATTTTGACTGCCGAGTACGACTTCTCAGGGGAGATCCAATATTCAAGGCGTCTTTTGAACTGGCTGCCTGTTTGTTTGTTTTGAGAAAACTGGGCTTTGATACAAGGCACGCCTTCAACCATTTCGTCCGACAAAACGCAAGGTGCACTATCTGCCCAGGATTTGAATATACTGGCTACTGTGTCGCGGCCTGCAGGACAATAAAACCGGGTAATATCAAACTCTGAAAAACAAGCAGAAGGATTACTGGCCGCAGACTGATGCCACTTTCTTAGGGTCGCTTTTTTGCCAGTCACATCGTAATCCATTATCTTATGATTCCCCTCCAGTGTTGTAGCACGATGTATCGGTGAGGCCGACAATGTCGGCGATGTGGCAGATGTTATGTGAGTGTCAAACCTCCTTTTTAAGTCTTTCTGATACCAACTGACATCCCATTTGATTTGGCTATGAGGGATGTATTCACGCGAATCAGGGCCTAGATCATGAACCATCATGGCCGGAGTTTTCGTGGAATCATTTGGAACGCGTTCGTACAGATATATTTCCAATGAAACATGGCCTTTGGAACTTGACAACAATTTGAGTCGAGCTTTTTCTGAAGATTCAATCGCCTGCGCAAGCTTTCCAACATCCTGACTACCACCACTGGCAGGTGATAGACCTAAGACAAAGGCAATGAATAAACCAGATATGCATACCTTCGAACTTTGAGATTGATTGCCGTTCATGTCAGACTTTCTCCTATCACTCGCGGAGGCTCAGTCGCCGCTTGCTCAATCCCAACCGTCCGCCCTGATTGGACAATTGTATTCAGAGGACATGGCTTCGGTTTACCCTTAAAAGGGCTTTCAATCCGTGGAGTCCGCTGCCACGGACACTGATTGAACAGATCCCTCGACAAGCTCGGGATGACAAAGTCACCTTGGATATATCATTCGCAGTTGGACACGACGCTGTCATTCCGAGCGTACGCGAGAAATCTATGAAAGAAGCCCCGCGAAGCGGTTCAACTCTAACCATGCCCAGCGGACATGGTTTTACGCACGGAGTAAAGACAACGAGAATCACCTGACAGGCCGACCGTAGATCTCGACCTCCAGGTAGTGACTGCGGTCATTCAACGTATTCTCATTGCTGTACAAACGCACATACTGGGCCACAGCCTGGCCGGCATTGACCAGCTTACCCTCGTAGGTCTCCAGGTAGTGCTGATCACGACCCACGCCCAGACCTGAGGAGTTGTCATCATCGTTGTTGAACAGGGTTCGCACATTGCGAGTGAAGCCCGGATCATCGGCCACCTGAACCACCACGTCATAATACACACGCTCTTGCCTGTGGAAGTGCCAGAACAGAATAGCGAACAGCTCGTGGGGCGATTCCAGATCGATCTGCACCCACTGTGTGCCTCTTCCCAATTCTACTTCTGCCTCCATGACAGGTTCCTTGTCTCCATCCACGATCTGAGCCAGGGTTCCTTTGAACGGCGGATCCGTGGATGCAGTGACTGATTTGTTCAAGGCCACATTTGTGACGTCCCGAGGCACCGGAAAATCAAGACGCGGGCTCCCCCGACGGGGTTCGAACGTACGCTTGGGCAGTATCACGGGCAATGGCACCCAAATGGCCTCATCGGGTGTCTCCCGGACCGCAGACCTCGACTCAGCTTCATGCGGCCCCAAGGCCACGATCTCGCCCTCAGTCGGGGTGCCGTCGTGCGATGCAGTATCCTGGGGGGGATGCGAGTCCGTGTCGGCGTGGACAAAGTTCAGACCGCCCAGGCCCGTAAACAATATCACGCCTGCCAGCACACAAATTGTCACTGACTGTCGTGTCAGAGGGGCCGAGTCTATCTTTTGCTTGAGCCTGCGCAACCGTGTCACGATGTTCGCTTCTCGGGCCATGGGGATGCCGGCCAGGCCAGGCAGCCTCCCGGACACGCGAAGGGCCACATGGGCCAGGACCGCGGCATAGTGGTCTGCATCGCCCACATAATCGGCAGCCACGCCATCACACACGGCTTCGCAGGCCTTGCCATGCGCGTCACACAATTTCCATGTCAAGGGATGAAACCACAGAACCGTACTGAACAGTCGGGTGACCAACATCCAGATCAGATCGCCCGACATTAAGTGAACCAGCTCATGGGTCAGCATGGCAGGTAGTTGCGTCTCACGCTCGGAGTCCTGCATCTCTTCCGGGAGAATAATCGTGGGTCGAAGTACACCCGTAAGAAACGGTGTGGCCAGATCAGGCGAACAGCGCAGTGCAATCCTTCGCTGACACTGAAGATCCCTGGCAATCCGATCCAGAGACTGCTGCATCACCTCTGTCGCGGGATAGGATGCACACATGCGATGCTTGACTCGAATGTATCCGATCACGAGACGCAACACCAACACCGACGTCACCAGCAGCCAGATTCCGTATGCCAGGGCCCAGGCATGTTCAAACACCCAGGTGGACAGAGAAAACGAGGGCTGCGATGCGTCTATACTCTGGGGTTCTGGCGCAGGGCCGGCTTCTGTATGTACAACCACGACGGGCGATGCCACGGGAAACAGCTCAGCCGGGAGAACCGGCTCTGACGGGCGAACAACTGGAATGGGCATGTAGTGGTACGGCGTCAGTAGTGTGACCATAAACACACCAACCACCACACCCCGCCACAACAATACCTGCCATCTCGGATTTTTTCTGGCCAGGCCACAATGCAGAATCCAGCCCACGCTCAGGACACACGTGACCTTCAATAGTATGGCCGGCACCAGAGGGAGATCAATCAGATACTGCGTCAGGTGAGTCATGACTTTGTCCCCCCTGCCTGCCTGGTCTCCGCAAGCTCACGCAGCGTCTGAATCTCTTCATCACTGAGTTTCTGCGTTTTGATCAGTTCAGCAATCAGACCTGCGCAGGACCCCTGACAGTAGATGTCTGCCATGCGCTGCACCATGCGTTTGAAGGCCCCTTTGCGGGGTGTTGCAGCCGTGTAATAGTATGCCTTGCCATTCTTTCGACGGCTCACATGGCCCTTTTCCAGGAGGATCTTCAACTGAAAACGCAGGGCCGCATTCTTGATGGGACGCGGGTACTTTTCCTGGATCTGTGCCGGTTTGAGCTCCCCTTCCTCCCAAAGGATTTGCATGACTTCGAGCTCGCCTGTGGTAAATGATGCCATGGTTCAAATCTCCTGATCGCGACCAATATGTAGAAATTACTACACATCAAAAACACAGTCAAGATCAAAGTGAAGGTTTTTCTACATATTTTAACAAGAGCTGTCAGCTTTCAGCCATCAGCTCTCAGCCCTCTTTGAACCGCTTCGCGGACGGGTCTATTGTTTATTGGCCAGATGGATACAGATCGTTCGCTGTGCCAGCGAATTGGAGTATTGCCTCGCACGGAGCCACGGAGCTCACGGAGATGCTGGCGCGTTGTCCGATGGTCCTTTCGCAGCAAAACCAAGCCGTTCCTTAAAGCTGAGCCGGAGGCGAAGTGCCTTGGGTGTGGGCGAAGAAAGCCGCGTCGAACAAGCTTGCCCCCTTGGGATCTACGACTTGGAAAGACGAGGCTGACGCAGCACACGCAGATCCCCCTGGGATCTTGAACGTCGAAGATCCCCTGGGGGGCGAACCCGCGAGCAAGACGAATCTTACGTCCTGGCGACAGCCCTCCGTGAGCCCCGTGGCTCCGCGCGAGACATTTTTTTCTGTAACTGACCAAGAATGAACCCACGACCGCGCTACTGTGGTATAATGCACCATTATGACTACAATGATACGACAAATGATGATATGGGGCTTATGTCTGGGTGGGCTGATCTCAATGGCACAGACTCAGGTCTTACCGCAATACGGCACCATGAATATACAGGATCGGGCCGCGTTTGAGCAGTATTCTACCCGATCGGACTTCCCGGGTGCCATGCAGGTGCGTGAGGTGAAGTTTTTCATCGCCAATGTGAATACAGCGTCACCCACGCTGTACTTTCAGAACACCGAGATTTTCCCCTACCACTACTACTTTGCCAGAGATGCCCTGGGCTGGACCATTTCCCTGAGCAAGTTCAACAATGAGACCTATTTCTCTGACCAGCGAAAGAACCTGGCCGGCAGCCTGATTGCCCATGACCAGTATGACCCCAATGACGGCACGCTCGGCATCTATACGCTGGAGTTCTGGCCCACGGACCCGGTGCGTTTTGCCCAGGTCAAGCTGGCGTATGATCTGATCACAACGCACATGCCGTTTGCCGTGAGCAAGCTCTACTTTCACGCACCGGGCGAGACCCAGCGCATCATCTATGCGCAGGAAAAGGCCCTGTACGAACAGGTGGGCCTGCCTGTCATAAAGACTGAAGACCTGTACGCCAATATGCGGTACAGCCCGCTCAATCCGGGTCAGAGCTATGGCCTGCTCAAGATCGTGGACAATGCAGACAGTGTGTCTGTGCGCGACATTGTGGTTCTCAAGACTTTGCCCAACACGCTGAGCCACGTGGCTGGCATCATCACGGAAACGCCGCAGACGCCCCTGTCGCACATCAATGTCAAGGCCAAACAGAACAACACACCCAATGCGTATCTCAAGGATGCGTCCACAGACCCCAATATCCTGGCCCTGGCAGGCCAGTATGTCAAATTCGAGGTGCTGCCGGACGGTCTCAGACTGACACCTGCGTCCTATGAAGACGTGAACGAATTCTTCGACGCCATCCGTCCCAAAGACACACAGTATCCACCCAGTGATCTGTCAATCACGGCCATCACACCCCTGTCCGACATCCGATTTGCAGATGCCATCGCCTTTGGTGCCAAGGCCGCCAATGTGGCAGAGCTCGATCGCTGCCTGCCGTCGGGCATGGCACCCACAGGATTTGCCGTGCCTTTCTATTTCTACGATGCGTTCATGCAATACAATGACTTCTACACAGCAGCGCAGCACATGATGGTGGACCCGAATTTTCAAACGGATCCTGCGCACCGGGTCGAGGCACTGGACGCATTTCGCAAAAAAATCCGCAAACAAAGTGAGATGCCTGCCTGGATGGTGCAGAGTCTGACGGCCCTGCAGGAACAGTTCGATCCGAACACATCTTTGCGATGCCGCTCCAGCACCAACAATGAAGACCTGCCCCAGTTCAACGGCGCAGGTCTGTACGAGTCGTACACGCAACATCCTGACGAGGGCCACATCGCCAAGTCCATGAAGCAGGTGTGGGCCAGCCTGTGGACCTACCGCGCTTTCGAAGAGCGTGACTTCTATCGTATCGATCACTTTACCACAGCCATGGGCGTGCTGGTCCACCCCAACTACAGTGACGAACAGGTCAACGGCGTGGCCATCACCAAGAACATCTACGATGCGGAGTGGCTGGGGTATTATGTCAATGCCCAGTTGGGTGAAGACCTCGTCACCAATCCTGAAGCCGCGTCCATTCCTGAAGAATTTCTCGTGGCTGACCTGCTTGGAGAAGAACGCTATGAAATCCAGTACATCCGCTTCTCCAATGCCATTGAACAGAGCGAACATCTGCTCACCAAGGCCCAGATCTTCCAACTGGCAGACATGATGGGCCTCATCCAAACCCACTTCAAGGCTCTTTACAGGATTAACCCCTGGAATCAGGACTTTGCCATGGACATCGAGTTCAAGATCACAGCCGAAGGACAACTCGCCATCAAGCAGGCCAGGCCGTGGATCGATTAGGAAGCTGTCAGCTTACAGCGGTCAGCGGTCAGCTACATTGAATCCTGCTGGGGCAGGAGTTATTCTCATTGCCTCCGGCGTGTTGAAACTAGTATAATTTCTCGTGACTAAGAGCTGAAAGCTGATAGCCATCCCTGTTGCGGATCCTCCTCAAACATGTTACAGTGCTGCAAACCTGTTTATTGAAGGCGGAAGAACCATGACAGAGACACGAGGCAGACATCTCAGACTGGTGGGCTATGCCCTGCTGTACAGTACGATCGGGGCGGTATTCGGGTTTTATATGGCGGACCGCGGCACGCGCTGGTTTCCCACGATGGTCGACACACTCCTGTTGATGCTGGAAGCGGGACTCCTGCTGATCATCGGCAGCCGTATTCTTGACGGTTCAGCGGTCAAGGAGACGGCGCAGAAGCTTCGCACACGAAGGCGCATGATCCTGGCCATGACGGTCCTGACCCTGGCCACGTGCTCGCACCTGGCGTTTCAGTGGATGAAACGGCCCAGCCCCCTGACACAGCTCGGGCAGGTGCAGTTTGCCCGGGCCTTTGATCAGGACAGGCAGAGTTACTTGGAATTCACTTCAGCGCTGGACGACCAGATCGCTCTGCTGGGAGCGCAGCCTATGTTCAAGACACCCGACAATAAAGCCCTCAGTGCAGACCAGGAACGCCTCCTGCGCGACGCCTGGCAAACGATCTACCACTATGCCTTTGCCCTGGACGGCATCCGGCAGTTCTACGAGGACTGGTACAGATTCGATCCGTCCCGTGCCGAACGCAGCTTCCATGTGCGGAGCTTCCTCCTGACCTTTGCTGCCGAAGCAGCCCTGTACGAAAAGAGTTCTCGCGTGATCGACATTATCACGCGCAATGACAATGCCGTAAAATTCCTGGATGCACCCCAGCCGGACGAACTGGTAGGCGAGTATTCGTTCAGTCGATTCAGAGAACTGCTGCAGGGGACCCGGGACAGGGCCAGAATCGCGGCAGGCACCCAGTACCTTCTCTGGCTGGACAAGGGACTCAAGGCCGAGACTGTGGCCGCAGAGACCCAATGTCACGACCTGTGGGACAGTATCCTGGAGGAGACCCGCTTGATCGACGCCATGGGTAATCTGAAACTCGCCTCCCTGACTTTGGCCAGTGACCTGGAGATTTTCAAGCGGTCCATCAGCCGCGTGTGGTATCCTGCACAAAAGCAGGTGGCCTGTTTCATGGGCAACACGCGTGTACGCCGCATCGGCACCTACCTGACCACACCGGAGCAGCGTGCCCGCATGGACAGCCGAATGCAGCCGGGTGACATCATGCTGTCACGCAAGAACTGGTACCTCAGCAATGTGGGCCTGCCCGGTTTCTGGCCCCATGCCATCCTGTATATCGGCGCGCCGGACAAATTCGCAGCCTACTTCGATGATCCGGAGGTACTGGCCTACGTGAAATCATTGACCGGCCAGGATCAGACATTGTCTCAGTACCTGGCCAGTCAGCATGAGGTCTCCTGGCTCAAATACAAAGCGGCCCCGTCTGACGAGCCGATCCGCGTGATCGAAAGCATCAAATACGGCGTCCTGCTCAACACCTTTGAACAGGCCTTTGGGGACTACATGGTGGCCCTGCGCCCCAGACTCAGCAAGACCGCCAAGGCCCAGGCCGTGATCGAGGCCTTTTCCCACGTGGGCAAACCGTATGACTTCTCATTCGACTTTGCCACGGACCACGCCCTGGTCTGCACGGAACTGGTGTGGCGAAGCTACCGCCCTGCGCAGGGCAAGCTGGGATTGAACATCCCGCTCAAGGAAATCGCCGGACGCCTGACACTGCCGGCCAATGAATTTGCCCGCTTGTTTGCCCAAGAACACGATGAGCCGGACCGTCAACTGGACTTTGTCATGTTCTATGATGCACATGAAAAGGAAGGCAGGGCTTTTGAATCCACAGAGGCAGCCTTTCTCGAAACCTATACCCGTCAAAAGTGGAGCTTCCTGCAGCCGTAGGACCAGGTCCCCATGCCGGCGTCACAAATATTATTAGAATTTGATATCTGCGCTTTCGTGCTCGTGCTCAGTCTGCTCTAGGCAGACGGTAATCGTGCTCGTAATCGTCTTTTGTAAAGATGGCTATAATGGGATTCATTACTGAGAACCAAGTTCCAGGCAGTTCGAAGGCATTGTCAACGCCTACGTATCGTTTTTTCGATTACGATTACGAGCACCGGCTATTAAAGAATCGGCCTGAGCACGAGCACGAAAATCCCTTTTTATTTATTTAT
This sequence comes from Phycisphaerae bacterium, assembly GCA_021736645.1. Taxonomy (GTDB): domain Bacteria; phylum Planctomycetota; class Phycisphaerae; order Sedimentisphaerales; family Anaerobacaceae; genus JAIPFM01. Next base: position 10,047 of record JAIPFM010000176.1, read on the forward strand.
CGCGGGACTCTTTGTGACGCAGCCTCCCCGTGCCCGCCCTATCTTGGGGACCATGATTCGGGCAGGCACAGTGACCCGCCCCTACCGATATTTTGGAGATACACCCATGAAATTTTTAACACGAGCCATGATTGTGTGTTTCTGTATAAGTCACGCCCTGGTGTCCCCTGCCCGGGGCCAGGCTGCGGTCAAGGCCTGGGACACGTTTGAACTGACCCTGCACGCAGAACGCAAACTGGACAATGCCTATGTCACGTCCCTGCCGGATCAAGGCCCGCCCCTGGTGCGAGTCCGCTTCCAAGGCACGTCAGGCCCGGCCCAGGGACAGGGCCTGACGATCGCCGGGTTCTGGGCCGGGAACCAGACCTTCAAGGCCCGATTCGCCCCGCCCCTACCAGGGACCTGGACCTATGAAAGCCAATCCAGTGATCCTGGTCTGAACGGCATCCGGGGCACGTTTGAATGTATCCCATGGCAGGCGTCTGACAAGGTCGAGAATCCCACGCGTCGAGGTTTTGTGCGCGTGTGCCAAAGCGGTGACAGGCCGGGCCGATACTTCGAGTACACGGACGGCACGCCCTTTCTGTGGATCGGTGACACCTGGTGGAACTGGACCAAGCGAGGCATCAAACTGTCCAGCTTCCAGACATTGGCTGATGACCGGTCGAAAAAGGGATTCACTGTGGGCCAGTTGTTTTTTGCAGGACGCGGTTGGGGACGGGCCAGTTCTCTACTGGACGAAACCTTTACGCACCCGGATCTGGGACGCATCGATCAAATAGAGCAGATGATCCGCTATGCCAACAGTCAGGGTCTCACTGTCTGGATTCATCCCTGGTGGGGAGGCCGTGACCTGGATCAGCAGATCGGTGCGGAGGCCATGCGCAGATGGTGGCGATACGTGATCGCACGGCTGGGTGCGTACAATGTAATCTGGACGTTGGCCGGGGAATACAACCTGTACAACTACGGCAACCTGGGCCTGCCATTCTGGACCGACCTCGGTGCCATGATCGACAGGGAAGACCCCTATGACAGGCTGCTCTCAGCACACCCCACACCGCCTGGTTGGGGCGGCGGTCAGGCCGCACCCCAGTGGTCCACCTCGGCAGTCCTGCACGTTGAGCCCTGGCTGAACTACAACCGGAGCCAGGTGGGTCACGGCCAGTGGCGAAATGAAATGATCCCTCAAATAGTCAGTGCGGATTATGCCCGCGTGCCGGCCAGGCCCGTGGTCGTGACAGAGCCATGGTATGAGTTCGTCGAGGGCAATCCCACTGCAGCAGACATTCGATTTGGGGCCCTGTCCGCCCTGCTTTCCGGTGCAGCAGGCCACAGTTATGCAGGCGGTCACGTGTGGAAGGCGCATGTGCCCGAGGCTCCTGCAGGCAGGGACACCTGGCCCATGGACCTGAGCTTTGACACCAACACGCTGGATTATCCCGGTGCCGTGTCACTGGGGTATGTGGCCCGCCTGTTCAGGACACTGCCCTGGTGGCAGCTCGAACCCCATCCTGAACTGGTGTCTGACTCCCCCGCGCCCTTTTGTGCGGCAGTGCCGGGACACACCTACGTGGTGTATCTCAGATGGGGCGGTTCCCTTCAGGTGGACCTGCGTCCCTCTTCAGAAGACGACACCTTCGAGAGCACATGGATCGACCTGAATGCCCTGAAAGAGATCAACGGGGGCCAGGTCCAGGGTGGTGACACACACTGGTTCAACTGCCCGAGCTCATACCCGGGCACTGCACACATCAATGATTGGCTTTTACTGATCAAAAGGTAATAAAACATGACATACAGCAACTCCAAGATCC
>JAIPFM010000177.1 GCA_021736645.1 Phycisphaerae bacterium
AGGATGTCATGACGCAGCCGGCCAGGCCCGAAGGCTTCCCTGCGCAATGGACGCCGAACGTGGTGGACTATGCCATGGACCGGCGTGTGGTCTTTGATCCTGCGTACGAGCCGACCTTCAAACAGGACCTCCTGTCCATACCGTCTGTGTGCATTGTCATTCCGAATGAAGATTTCTTCGGGAGCCAAGGCATCTACTCTCATGCGCAAAGCAGCGGCGAGGCATGGGAGCGTGCCGCCTGCATCGAATGGATCGACCCCAACACTGGGGATGCGTTTGGTGTCAACGCAGGCCTGCGAGCCCATGGCGGCGTGGGACGAAGTTCCGGCGTGGCCAAACACAGCCTGCGTATCACATTCCGAAGTGAATACGGCCCGTCCTTTCTGAACTTCCCGTTGTTCGATGACCTGCAAGTCCGAACGTTTGACAGCCTGGTCCTGCGGGGCTGCTGGAACTACTCCTGGACAGGCGACAGCACGGCCTGCGGCGGCATTGGAACGGCCCGCGCCCAGTACATGCGGGACGCCTTTGCCAGGGACTGCATGCGGGACATGGGTGGATTGACCCCGCATGGCCGTCACGTGAACGTGTATGTCAATGGTCTGTACTGGGGCATCTATATCCTGACTGAGCGCCCGGACGACGGCTTTGCCTCACTCCATCTGGGGGGTGACAAATCCGACTACGATGTACTCAAGGCCTCGAACAGTTTTGGTACAGCAGCCATGGAGACCGTGGCTGGCGACCAGACAGCCTGGCAGGCGCTCTTTGGCTTGCTGGCAACCGCGGACATGGCCGATGACGAGGCGTACAATGACATGGCCGAGCGTGTGGACATCCCGGCCCTGATCGACTACATGCTCATGGTGGCGTTCGTGGGCAGCCGGGATGCGCCCACACTGCTGTGCAATGACATCCTTCCTCGCAACTATTACACACTGCGCAATCGTACACTGAACACGGGATTCATATTCCTGCCCTGGGATGTGGAATGGTCCCTGGAAAACGAATACGAAAACCGCGTGCCCACCTTCGGGGGCCAGCAGAATCCGGGAATCATCTTTGTCAGGCTGGTATCCAATCGACGCTTCAGGCAACTGCTGGCAGACCGTATTCACAAACACTTCTTCAATGGCGGTGCCCTCACAGTGGAACGCGCCACACTTCGCTATTGGGACCGATCAGAAGATCTGGCCCGTGCCATTGTGGGCGAATCGGCTCGATGGGGTGACGCCAGACGCCCCAATCAGCCCTACACACGGGACAATGAATGGACCCAGGAGCGCAGCCGCCTGCTCAACAGCTATCTGGCCACGCGCACGGACACAGTACTCAACCAGTTGCGAAGTCGCGGGTACTACCCTGGTCTCAGCGCCCCGATCTTCCAGATCAACGGGCAATCTGCGGTCCATGACGCGCATGTGACATCCGGTGACACGCTCACCCTGTACGCGGAAACGGGTCTCATCTACTACACCTTGGACGGAACCGATCCCATGGCCACACTCGTGGACAACAGCGACAGCATCCCCCCCATGTCGCCCACAGCACAGGTCTACACAGATCCGGTTACAGTGCAGGGCCGTATATGGCTCAAGGCCCGCACCTTCGCCGGCGATCAATGGAGTGCCCTGAACGAAGCCATGTTCACGCTGGTACAGAAGTGACGCCTGCAGTATACTGACCACCGTGAAACATGACCTGTAAACTGTGAACTGTGAACCGTGAACCCTACTGAGGAGCCACACCCATGATTCAGAAAGTTGCGATGGCCGCATTACTTTGCCTGCTCGGTTGTCAACCGGCCAAGACCCAGGCGTCCAAAGAACCCACCGCGTATCTGTTTTCCTATTTTCTGGACAACGGCCAGGATGGTCTGCATCTGGCCTACAGCGAAGACGGCCTGACCTGGACCGCCCTGAAGAGCGGCCAGTCCTTCCTCGCCCCGGCCGTGGGCGGAAAGCTCATGCGCGACCCCTGCATCTGTATGGGCCCGGACGGCGAATTCCACATGGTCTGGACCAGCAGCTGGCAGGAACGCGGCATCGGTATCGCCCACAGCAGGGACCTCGTGACCTGGTCTGAGCAATCCTTTGTCCCGGTCATGGCCCATGAACCCAAGGCCCACAATTGCTGGGCCCCGGAGATCTTCTACGACAACAAGAAGAAAGAGTATCTCATCTACTGGTCCACCACCATTCCGGGACGCTTTCCTGACACCGAACAGTCACGCGGCGACCGCGCAGGCAGCGTGGTTTTGAACCATCGCATCTACTGCACCACCACCCGGGACTTCAAGACCTACACGGACACGCGTCTGTTCTACAACGATGGGTTCAACGTGATTGACGCCACCATCGCCCCCCACGGCAGCGAGTATCTCCTGTTCGTCAAGGACGAGACACGATCCCCTGCAGCCCAGAAGAACATCCGCGTGGCCACAGGCCAAAATGCGCAGGGTCCCTATGGCCCGGCCTCGCTGCCCATCACACCCAGGGGCCTCTGGGTCGAGGGCCCCACTGTGCTCAAGATCGAGGACACCTGGTATCTCTACTACGACGCCTACACAAAGCACCACTACGCCGGCCTGAAATCCACGGATCTCAAGACCTGGCAGGACATCACCGACCAGCTCCATTTTCCAAAAGGCACGCGCCACGGCACTGCATTTAAAGTTCCGCTGCCGGTCCTGGAAAGGCTGAAGGCCGTTCATTAGGGGCCCGGATTTAGGGATTAGGGACTAGCTAAAGGAAGAACATAGGGCTTTTATTTGACTCTTTGTGAGAGAATGCATATGGATATCACTGCTATCTATGAGGCCCTGGAAGATGCCTCGCTTTTTGAACTGTATCGTCTCCACTCGGCCATAGGCCTTTGTCTGGACGATCCGCAAAAGATCAACGAAATCAAGAGACTGCCAGCCTACTTGTCAACGGAGCAGCCAAATGGCGTGTGGGCTACACACTACTGTACCGGGTGATTGACGGTCAATCCGGTCACGGCGGGCCGCGTCTTCTGGAAGCCGAAGTCATCAGCCGAGAACCCGATGACGACACCCCTTTGCTGTTCTCCACCGAGTGATACTTTAGCTTCATATGGCTAAAGTGTACGCCCCATGCAGGTTCCCACGGATTCGGCCACCGCGATCAGGGGATGGTTTTTCGGCACATTGCGTGGTCCCTTGGCGATGGATTTCAAGGGCGTATGGCAGAGTCGATTCCCCTTGACACCGACCATGGCCCCAAAACGCTTGGCCATGATCATGGCCACGGCCTCACTGCCCAGACGTGTACCCAGAATGCGGTCAAAGGCCGAAGGTGAACCGCTTCGCTGCAGGTGACCCAAGACCACGACACGCGTCTCCAGGTCAGCGGCCTGCTCGATCTCCCGGCCCAGGGCGAACCCAATACCGCCCAGGCGTTCAGATGCCACGCCGCCATCGCCCCGTGTTTGAAGCACCACCTTGCCGCCGCGGGATTTGGCGCCCTCAGCCACCACGATGATGCTGAAGCGTCGCCCCTTGCGATTGCGTGCCTTGAGTACCTCCATGATGGGGTCGAGGTCGTAGGGCAGTTCAGGAAGAAGAATGATGTCACCGCCACCGGCAATCCCGCTGTGCAGGGCGATCCAACCGGCAGTGCGTCCCATGACCTCCACGATCATGACCCGGTGGTGGGATTTCGCGGTACTGTGCAGACGGTCAATGGCGTCGGTGCACACCTGAACCGCAGAATCAAAGCCAAACGACACATCCGTGCCCTGGATGTCGTTGTCAATGGTCTTGGGCACGCCGATGATGGGGACACCCTTCTGGGAGAGTCCATGGGCAATGCTCAATGTCCCGTCGCCGCCAATGCAGACCAGGCACTCGACACCGAGGGTCTTGAGATTCTTGACCACTTTATCAGACACGTCGGAAAAGTCCGGATGTTTGCCCCTGCCGATCTGGTAGCGAAAAGGATTGGCCCGGTTGGAGGTCCCCAGGATGGTGCCGCCCAGGTTCAGGATGCCGGACACGTCATCATAATCCAGACGCTGGTGGCGATTGCGGATCAGGCCTTCGTAGCCGTCCTCAATGCCGATGATCTCCAGATCGTGTTCCAAAATGGCCTGCTTGGTGATCGCCCGCAACACAGCGTTCAAGCCAGGACAGTCTCCCCCTCCGGTGAGTACAGCAATACGTTTTTGATTCTTCTTCCTCATGATACCTCTTTGTGTACAGTTGTCAAAACGAATGTGTCATGGTTTCAATCCCCTGGATTATATAGGCTGATGTCATAGTATCAAGGGTTTAATACGTCCCATGGCGTATTGGAGTGTGATCCAGGAAGTGAGGCCATCCCCCAAGGATGGCAAGATTGTATCATGAGAAACACCGCGTCTGACCATGCACCTCGCAGGTCAGACCTTGGTGTGTTAAGAGGTCAATTGTCTGAGAACTCGATCAGCCACTTTGTCCAATTGATCCTCTGTTGGATAGGTGCCCTTGGCAATTCTATACCGCATGTTCAACACCTTGCCTCGGCGTATATCTGGCACAGCAGCAATCTTTTTTGCCACCTGATCCCAAGGCCTGTTTTTCATGATCTCGAGGATTTGCCCGATCCGCGCATCGCCAATGTGATGTGTCCCGCGCCCGCGCCGCATCACGACAGTGCGTAATTTGCCGAGACCGGCAGATTTTAGATCCAGTCGCTTGGTCAATGTTGACGTAGCCATAATTGCCTCTTTAACCCAGTTGCCCCAATATCCGATTCTCAGCCCTATTTCGCCCAGCGTGTCGTGCGTGTGACCCCAGTGTCCTGTTCTGGTCTATACAAGGCCATTGCGAAATTTTCACTGACAAACCGTTCCTATATTCCTTTACTTTGGAACCGGCCATTTTGTTCTTATATACAGCAAGATTGTCTTTTATGTCTGACCCTGAGAAAGCCTGTTATTAACCGGTGGCCATCATTGGCCGCTCTCTCATCATGGAGTGTCACCCTGGCCGCACTGTGTTCACAGAGATCGGCAGTCTTGACGGAATTCTGGAGCGGCGTTTTGGCTTTTTCCTTCTGCCAGAGAGCTTACGTCACATGACGTTGGCAGACCTTCCTAAAATGGTAGCCATAGATGGCCAGAACCACCGCTTTACTCAAGAGCCGAGGACGACGGAACTGAGTCCAGAGAATGAGTTTCCAGTATCCAAGCCGTCCTTTGCCCAGCAGGCCCAGCCTGTAGAACGACCGCAGGAGTGCCAGGGCATGTGAGAATCTGATCCGTTCCCGAATTTTGGGCGGCCTGTATTCACGGAGAAAGGTCCTGATGCGTCGGTAGTACTGCTCAGGCGAATAGAGGTGCTCCAGCATGGCCTTGTAACCAGCCTGAAGCACGTCCAGGCTCATCGCAGGAATGATGTTGGTGGTGCCGTCGACATTGTCTCCGGAGGAGTCCCCGCAAAGACGGCCCTCCTGCTTCATGCGTTCATACAAACGAGTGCCAGGAGGGGCCTGAAGCAGGCCCACCATGGCAGTCACAATGCCGCTGTTCTGAATGAACTCAATCTGTTTCTGGAAGATGGAGGGTCGATCATGATCGAATCCCACAATGAACCCGCCTTGCACCTGAAGCCCGGCCCGCTGCATGCGTTTCACATCTGCCACAAGGTCACGGTGCCTGTTCTGGACCTTGTGGCACTCAGCCAGACAGGCCTCATCCGGAGTCTCAATGCCAATGAAGACCGTGTTGAATCCAGCGTTGACCATCAGTGCCATCAACGCTGGATCATCCGCAAGATTGATGGAGGCCTCTGTGTAAAAGCCTATCCCGGCCTTTCCTTGACGCCAGGCGATGAGGGCCGGCAGCAGATCATCCTTGAGAAACGGCTTATTGCCAATAAAATTGTCATCCACAAAGAAAACATCGCTCCGCCAGCCGCGTGCATAGAGACCGTCGAGTTCCGCGATAATCTGCTGCGAGCTCTTGATGCGCATACGGTGGCCCAACAGCGCAGTGACATTGCAGAAATCACAATTGAACGGGCAGCCGCGAGAGAACTGGATGCACATGCCGGCGTATCGCCTCAGGTCAAGCAACTCCCAGCGGGGCGCAGGTGTCTGACGTAAATCCGCGTACTGGTCAGTCTCATAGACATGCCTCGCCCGGCCCTGTTCCAGGTCCTTGAGAAAGGACGGCAGTGTCAGTTCAGCCTCGTTCAACACAAAATGATCCACAGCCTTGAACTTGTCGTGCTCGATCTGGAACAACGGCCCCCCTGCGACGATGCGCAGACCTGCGTCCCTGCACTGGTCTATGAGTTGATGCGCTGACTCCCTCTGAACCACCATGGCACTGACAAATGCGCAGTCCGCCCAGGCCAAATCTTTTTTTGTCAATTTCCGTACATTGGTATCCACGAGACGCAGAGACCAGGTCTGGGGCAGCATGGACGCCACAGTCAACAGCCCCAGCGGCGGAAGCGCAGACCGCTTTCCCACAAATGCCAATGCATGCTTGAAACTCCAGAACGTGTCAGGAAACTCGGGGTAGATCAGCAGGAGCTTCATCTTTATTTCTCCTTATGGCAGATGTCCCATGAAGCGATGTCATTCACAATGGTAGTTGCCATGTATTGTGAGCATTATAGCACACAACAGTTGACCTGTGCCAGGCCTTATTTTCAGGCCAGAATAGAGGGCCCAGACGCAAACGAAGGCTCGCGGGCTGACTGACTGGACCGTCATGTGTGCGGCACGGGGACCGGACACATATCATCGGCTGAACAGGACACCGTGCGACAAGCCTGGAATCCAGCCCAAGCCCTGGCAAACATGTCAACCGCTGTATGCAGTCTGCTTTTTACAGTACCAATGGGAATGCGGAGCACCGCAGCGATCTGTTTATAAGCCAGCTGATCAAAATAGGCCAGCGTCAGGATTTCACATTGTTTTTCTGGCAGACTCCCCACGACCTGCCTGATCTGGGCCGCTGTTTCGGATCGATCCAGTCGCAACGAAGGGTCATCGTCGCAGGATACATAGGTGTTGAGAATCTTGTCAAAGGACAGGTTCTCACCGGTCGTCAGGCCGCTGACAGGTGTGCTGCGGTGACGCTTGGCCCTGCGCAAGGCATCCTTGGCCTTGTTCGCAGCAATCGTCAATAACCAGGGGCGCAGGGGGCGACTCACATCAAAGCTCCCACGACTGGCGTAAAGCTGCAGAAGGGTCTCCTGAAAGACATCTTCTACCAGTTCAGGGCAATTGAGAAATCGCCGCAGGAAGCCGCGAAGACAACTTTTGTACATATCCACCAGTTCGCCAAACGCCGTTTCGTCTCCCTTTCCGTACTGACTCAATACCTGAGCTTCCTGGATTTGACTGACACAATAGGCCATGATTGTCATCTTCCAAAACCTTGATACATTGTGTGGTTGAGCCGCGTCCAGGAGCCTGTCGCTTCATGATTTCGGGTATAGCAGCCTTCATACGTGCCATCCCTGCGAAGACTCCTGCTTGAGGTCAATCGATCCGTCGGGCCTTTCAGACAGATCCTATGCCTGAAACCGAGAAATCTTCCAGAACCCGATCCATGGCTCTGGCCAACAGCGCATCCACTGGATAGGTCCCTCTGGCAATCCGGTCACGCAGATCCAGTACCTTGTCCCGTCGAATCGAGGACACCACAGTGATCCCACTGGACATCCGGGTCCTGGGCCTGCTCAGCAGGGTCTTCAAGATTGGAAAAACAAAGAGACCATTGTCGTGTAAAAACCTGACCTCTCGGCAGTTCCATTTTGTCCACGATCCATGGAGACCAGCGGATTTCAAACCGGGTCTTTCAATCACTGTTGATGTAGCCATAACAGCCTCCTAACGTGCAATTGCCATGTTTACTTCGAGGGCCCATCCGACCAATATCTGGTCAGAGTCAGTGCCCTGACAGTTTCGGTGCCGGAAAAGCAGCGGTCTTCCTGGCCGCCTGCTTCAAACGCCGAACGTGAATGCGTTGTCCTCTGGATAACGGCCTTGCTGCAGTCTTGCTGTCCTGGTGTGCCATGGCAATCAACTCCTTGTTTCTGCAATTTGAAGATCTTTGTTACTATCCGACCCATAGCATACGCTTGTATACCCCCCTGTAAATCAGGGAACTTTCTGATTTCACTGTCGGAAACCTGGATCGATCTTTGTAAGGTAGAACACTGACACACGTGGACTGAATTTCGTACAGAAAAATAGGAAGGAACCCTGATTGCCGTGAATTCCTGGGATGGTAGAATGTCTGTGAAAGTCAGATCAGAGACTTGAAATCTTATAATGTAGGAATATGGCCATGAAGACCGTGAAAGCAGACACAAACAAGAAGTCCAAGATTGTTCAGTTGAATTCGAAACCCACTGCTGATGTAAAGAAAACCGGCAGGTCGCCAAACAACACCCTGAAAGTGACCTCCACCGATCCTCCAAAACAACAGACCACACACGACATGATTGCTCAACGTGCCTGGTCTATCTGGATGTCCAAGGGCTGTGTGACTGGTCAGGACGAGACAAACTGGCACCAGGCAGAGTTGGAATTAAGGAATACCGGAAATTGTAAAGGTAGCGGTTTTGACACAGACAAAGAGTGAGGAACATGTTTATGGAAGAGAAGAAGAACACTCAAATCGATTCAACGCAAAAGACCTCAAAAACACCCACGTCTGACACTGTAAAGCAACGCTCGGTCAAATCGAAGATGCCTCGGACACCAAAATCTCCGATCCCTCATACTGACCAGGATTGTCCGTTCGAACCCGATGATTATTCTTATTACAGGGATGACAACGCAGGCGACTAGCTCACTGAACACATGCAGCGAATCAATTCTCTGACATCAGCAGTGGCTATACATGAATTGATATCTCACAGAATCTGACCATGTTCATAAGCATTCGAGGCTGCCATGCCATACGACTAAAATTTCGGGAGTTTGCTCACGTGTCTTTCGGGGTCTGCATCGAACTTGGCCAGACAGTCTTTGCCCTTTCTGACTGGGGCAATTTAAGCATGAGCACGCCCTTCTACATTCAGCTTCAATCTTACCAGTACAGTGTTCACCTCCTAGGTATTCGCGGCCAGGGCAGGGCAGTTATCTCTATGGAAGATATCTTGCTCTCTATTTTAGGGAGTAATTCCATTAATTGCTCTTTATCGAAGAAGAGGGTTTCATCCAGTGAAGCGGTTTCCGCGATCACGAGGCATATCTGATTCCCGGCAACCAACATATATTCAGACTGGACGGAGGTCTTCGCTTCCATAAACGCGGTTCTACCCCCCCCCTTCCGCCGAACGGCAATCCCCTGTTTTTCAGCCGACTTAATCTGCTCATCCAGTTCATTGTCAGTCTCAAAAAAATGCATGTAGATACCCAACATATGAGAACTGCTGGTTTCCGATCTCAGCGTCACTGAACGCCCAATCAACCACATAGCTGGAGATTTACTGTCCAGGTAAAAGGATCCACAGACATTTCCCCTGCCTAAGTAACCTTCGTCCTTATCATATTTATTAAGATCGTTCAGACCTGGTATCCGGGCTGACATTTCCTCCCAGCTAATGATATATTCAAGGTCTGGTAAATTATGAGTTAGCTGATAGTGTGCACCATTAGTTTGAGCCGGAGAAGATTTGCCGCAACCTGTGACTACTGAAATGAGAAGAATGGCTATCAGGATCAAGAACGGGTTGAGACCTGTGCGTCTTCTTGTCATGACTGTGTCTCCTTGACATGAAGTGTCCTTTGAAACAAAACCAGGGCTATGCCTAAGGCATAGCCCCAAAAAAACTCTAAGTCTTCCTTCAAGCGAGGATTTTGTACTGCAGATTACCAGCGAATACCCATGCCGATGGAGTAGACGAAGCGACCATCGTCCAGACTATTGTTGGCCTGGTCAGTATCCTTGAACAGAACCTGATACTCGGCATTCACATAGATAAATGTGGACGGATTGAGAAATTGCTTGACCCCTACTTCCGGTCCTGCGATGAACTGCTCCTTGACGTTGTCGCCATAGAGGTAACCGATGTTGGCACCCACAAAAGGCCTGCATTTCCCTGCGTTGAAATGATAATCCAGAGCAAAACGTGTTGATCCGCTGAATGTTTGATCACTGCTGACATCTGCGAAATTGAGCTCCTGACGAACAGCCACGGCAGTCTCATTGGTAATAAACTCGCTCAAACCCAGATTGAAGGACAACACTGTGTTGTCAAATTTCTTGTCACTGTTGCCGCCGCCTCCCAGGGTAAAGGTGTGGTCTCCCTTTGTAAAGGCGGGAATGTCTTGAGCCCCCCATGCGACTGAGGTGACCAAGATCATGGCTGTCCATAGCAATACATTTTTTTTGTACATCTGTTTCTCCTTTTTCAACCTCTTGAACATTGGCTGTAACTGACCAATATCAGTTAATTACATTTAAGTGTGATCATTATCAGGCCTAAGAACCCGCCTGTAAATCAGGGAAGATTCTGGTTTTGATGTCAGCGATTTGACCGACAAACGTCGGTTTCCCCTGCTGATCTCAAGCCCTTTTCGCTGTGAATTCCTTGATTTTGTCCAGTATCTATTTATAATGGGCCTATTGTTTGCTTTAGACGGGAAATAAACATGGGCCTTTCAGAAGATCAAGACACAAGATTCAAACCACACAGTCCAGGCACGCCAGAGACCTCTCAGGGCAATCACGTTGATTGTCAAGACTTGTACAAAGAATTGCCTGTAGGATTTGTCATTCTGGAAAGAAGTGGAAAAATTCGGTACTGCAATCCGCTTGCCAGCTCTTTGCTGGGCATGAAGCAGGCAACCCTGAGTGATCAATTGCTACCTGATTTTGTCGATCCTTCAGAAAAAGGCCATCTGTTCCTGCACATATTTGAAGTTTGCCAAACCGGGCAGCCCGCCCACTGTGAAGTCAAATTTGCATATAGAGGCAAGACAGCCCGTCATGCCGAACTGCGGAGCATCGCGGTTCCAGATCCCAAGCGACCCTCCAAAACTCTCTGCCACACAGCCATACTGGATATGGGTACACGTCATTCACAGGTGGAAAACCTTTTGGCCCACATCCAGGAATCCAAACGCAGGATCGAGCAATCCACGGCAGATTTGGCGCGGTCCAGTTCGATGCTTCTCCAGGAGACCCAGGAACTCGAAGACATCGAGGCCAGACTGGATCGCACGAACGCCTTATTTGACAAGGTCTTTGACACCTCCTATCTGGCCATTGCCATGCTGGACCTAAAGCTCAACTTTATCCGGGTAAATCACGCTTTTGCCCGAGGTATGCAACAATCACAGAACTATTCTCATGGGAAGAACTATTTCTCCCTGTTTCCGGACGATGAGGCCAGAGTCCTGTTTGACCAGGTCTTGGACACAGGCGAACCCTTGATTGAATTCGCCCGTCCCTTTGTGCACGGCGAAGGCAAGAGTCAACAGCGTTCCTGGTGGGACTGGACTGTGAGTCTGGTTTCCGATGCCCAGGGACATCCGGATGGATTGCTGCTCTGCATGACCAACGTGACCCAACGTGTGGAATTGGAGCGGCAACTCATGCAAATCACGGACAGGGAACAGAAACGTCTGGGGCGAGAACTGCATGACGGTATGGCTCAACTGTTGACTGCCATTTCACTCAAAACCAAGGTCCTGGAACAAACAGTGGCGCAGAAGATGCCCGAGTCACTCACAACCATTCGGGACATCGCTGAGCTGCTGCGCGAAGCCACGATTCAAACTCGTGATCTTTCGCGTCTCTTGAATCCCACCGTGGTTGAGGCTGAGGGCCTGATCCCTGCGCTGGAGGCCCTGTGCCAGGAAACCATGCGCCGCATGAATGTCACGTGCGAATTGCATTGTGAGGACTCAATGCCATCATTTACACCTGCCGTCGCAGGTCATCTGTATCGCATTGCCCAGGAATCCATCACCAATGCCATTCGACACGGGCAGGCCAAACACATTTGCATTGAATTGTTTATAGAGAAAAATCGTCGAGTCCTCCAGATCTCAAATGATGGTACGCCTTTTTCTCTAACGGCCCTGAAAACCACACAGGGGCTTGGCACCAAGGGTATGCAGTACAGGGCTGAAGTCATTGGCGCCAATTTTACCATTGAACCTGACGCGCACGGGCGCACCATTATGCGATGTGAGCTGGCTCGCGCCATTACCCTGCCATCGACTGAGTGAGCCATACCTGCCCCCAATTCAATGGCTGTCAGCAATTCCCCTGACAGACAAAACAGGTAGTTGCCTGATACCTTTTTCTGGCCCAAGTCCCTATAGTAAGGCCTGTGGCATTTATTAAAAGCACCCAGTTGAATATTCAAGGAAACCCACATTGGAAATGCAGACAAAAGGCCGCATAGCCATCATCCACCCCCACACTACATTGAGAATAAGCTTAAAAGACTTGATTCAGTGTGAGGCAGGGTATAGGATTGTTTTTGAAAGTGATCACCCAGCCATATCAGTCGACGACCTGCTCAGTACCGCGTCAGATATTATCATTACGGATGGCGCGTCCCTTCAGGCAATCACTCAGTTGACGAGTCTGTGCTCAGATCAACATGTCCGAAACATGCCGATTCTGGTGTTGTCCCCGAGTGACGAAATGGTCGACATCAAATCAGCCTTTCGAATGGGTGCCAAAGGCTATATCCCTCTGGATCAAGTGGCCCTGGAATTGATAGACGCCATTGGGTGCCTCATAGCCGGACAACTCTACATTGGGAATGCCCTGCAAACCACACTGCCCAGCGCTATCATCCAGGAAATTCTATCCTGAGATGGTCGAAAAAGAACGCACCCTATACTCAAGTCAGGACCAGACTATGGACCCAGATCTGCACCAGATCAGACAGGAACTGCTGGAACATGTCAGCCAGATCCTGACCGCTATTTCCATGAAAAGCAAAACCCTGGAACAACGCTTGACGCAAGACAACCCTCAAGAAGCCCGCGCTGCCAGAGAAATCCATGAACTGGCCAGGCAACTGATCGTCAGCAACCGCCAGATGGCACAACGTCTAGGCACCCATCCCAAGCCAGATGAGAGCGTATAAAATCTCATTTTTTGATTTGGCGGATGTTGCTTTGGCAAGTATTGTAGAGCCTATCATGAAGTCAACCTGAATCGAAAAAGGATACCCAATGCCACAGACGCGCATCTTCATAGTGGATGACCACCCGATTGTGAGGGACGGCCTCAAACTCCTGATCGATCACCAGGACGATCTGACTGTGTGTGGTGAAGCAGACGACATCAAGAGCGCACTCAGGGGCGTGGCTCAGGCCAAACCCGATGTGGTGCTCACGGACATTACACTCAAGGCCTCGGACGGCCTGGAACTGACCAAAGATCTCAAAATCCTGTATCCAGATCTGCACATCATTGTCTTGTCCATCCATGATGAATCGACCTATGCAGAACGGGCGCTGCGTGCAGGGGCCCAGGGCTACCTCATGAAGGAGGTGGTGTCAGATCACATCATCGAGGCCATCCATACGGTATGCCGTGATGAAATCTTTGTCAGCGACCAGATCGCCAAACGATTGCTGCACAAGATCGTGGGCGGCAAGTCGACACAGACCGCCTCCGGAACCGATGCCCTGAGCGACAGAGAGCTGGAGATCTTCAAGCTCATCGGCCAGGGATTCAAGGCCTCTCAAATCGCCAAACAGCTCCACCTCAGCGTCAAGACCGTGGAGACGTACAGGGCTCGGATCAAGGAAAAACTCGACATCAAAGACGCGGGCAGCCTACTTCAATTCGCCATACAGTGGGGTCACACGCCCCAGGATTGAGTCTAACCCTTGTCTTTCGCTGATTGTTTACCTGATCTTTTCAGAAAACCACTTCCAAAAAGCGTGCCAGTGACAAACCCCGCCACAAAGGTAATGATCAGGAGCAGTGCTCTGGGCATACTGATCGTCATAAACAGAAGCCGCGTGTCCACCACCTGGGTGTTTTGCAGGATCACGATTAGGGAACCGATCAACACCAGGGACACGAGTATGATTCTGACTTTTACCATCATTCGCCCCTAGTCCAGAATGACTTCATCGCCGTGTTTGGGTACAGACGTGGTCCAGCCGGTCTCCTTGTGGACAAACTCGGCAAAACTCTCAGACACGCCCACCTCGCCGTGCGTGATAAACACATGCCTGGGCTGTTTCAAGGCCTTGAGCCACCTGAGAAGTTCATCGCGGTCCGCGTGCGCGGAAAAGCCATAGATCTGTTTGACATCTGCCTTGACCGGCCAGGTCTTGCCCAGGATACGGACTTCTTTTTCTCCCTCCACAATGCGTCGCCCCAGCGTGCCGACCGCCTGGTAACCCACAAACAGGATGGTGCTCTCCGGGCGCGTGATGTTCTGACGCAGGTGGTACTTGATGCGTCCGCCTGTACACATGCCTGCCCCGGCAATGATCACGGCGGTGCCCCGGATCTGGTTGATGGCCTGGGAGTCTCTCCGTGTTCGCGTCATGGTCAGACCGGGCAGATCGAAGGGTGAGTCCCCGTCCTCCACACGGTCGCCCATTTCTTCGTCAAAGAGTTCGGGATGTTTTTTGAAGATACGTGTCACCTTGATGGCCATGGGGCTGTCGAGAAAAGTCACGAGCGAAGGGATGCAGCCTTCCAGGAGCAGCTCGTTGAGATAATACAGAAGCTCCTGGGAGCGTTCCACCGCGAAACTGGGGATCACCACATTGCCGCCCGACTCCTGGGCTCGCTTGATGATGGCGCACAACTCCGGTTTGATGTTCTCTGAGGGACCGTGCAGCCGGTCACCATAGGTCGATTCACAGAGTACATAGTCCGCCTCTTCGAACGGATTCGGATCTTCAATGATGGGACGATCCCACTGGCCAATGTCCCCGGAGAAAACCACACTGCGGGTCTGGCCGTTTTCCGATACAGTGACGCGAATGGACGAGGCGCCCAGAATATGCCCGGCGTCCCGGAATACGGCTTCGATGCCCTCTGCCAGTCTCACGGTCTGCTCATACTTGAAGGTCTTGAACATGGGAAACACGATTTCAGCATCCTGCGGCGTGTACAGAGGCACGATCGGACGCGGACTCGGGCGTCCCTCCTTGGCATGACGTTTGGCCTTGTATTCCGCATCTTCGACCTGCAGGCGGGCTGCGTCGGCCAGCACAATGCGTGCAATCTCCGCGGTGGCCGGCGTGCAGTAAATCGGGCCCTTGAAGCCTTCTTTGACGAGCTTGGGCAGGAGACCGCAGTGATCCAGATGCGCATGCGTTAACAGGACCGCGTCAATCTCTGCAGCCGGTACGGCAAACGGCTCCCAGTTGCGACTCCTGAACTCACGTTCCTGGTACAGACCGCAGTCCACCAGAAATTTATGGCCCCTGGCCTCCAGCACGTAACGAGATCCTGTAACATTCTGTGTGGCCCCCAGAAATTTCAGCTTCATCATGGATTGTCTCCGTTTCTCGTGATCGGTTGTTGGTTTCTGGTTATTGCTGTCTCAAAACCATTTCTTGCGTTTAAAGTATATCACCATGGAGACCAAAATGCCTAGGGTAATCAGCCAAAATCCGGCGTATGAGTATTTCCACCCGATTTCCGGCATATTCTTGAAATTCATGCCGTAGACACCGGCCAGAAAGGTCAGCGGGATAAACAGCGTGGCAATGACTGTCAGAACCTTCATCACGGCATTCATCCGGTTGCTGATACTGGACAGGTAGATATCCAGCATGCCGGACACCATATCTCGAAAGCTCTCGACCGTATCGATCACCTGGATGGTGTGGTCGTACACGTCACGCAGATATACGATCGTGGACTTCTCTATCAGGACCGATTCGGACCGCTCCAGGCTGTTGATCATTTCTCGCAGGGGCCACACGGATTTTCTCAGAAAGATCATCTCACGCTTGAGTTCATGGATCTCATGGAGCGTACCTTCATCCGGGGCTGTGACAAGCTCTTCCTCCAGGGCTTCCACATGCTCACCAATTTTTTCGAGAATATCGAAGTAGTTGTCCACAATCGCATCCAACAGCGTGTAGAGCAGATAGTCCGCACCGCACTTTCGGACACGCCCCTTGGCATGCCGCAATCGATCACGAATCGGATCAAACACATCACCCACGGTTTCCTGGAACGACAGGACCATGTGATCACCCAGGATGAAACTGACCTGCTCAGATTGGACCGTACGGGTCTCTTCACTGTAGGTCAGCATACGCAGGACCACGAACAGATACGTGTCCATGTCCTCCACCTTGGCACGCTGGCCCGTGTGCACAATGTCCTCCAGTGTCAGGCCGTGCAGACAGAACTGCTTGCCGAGTTTTTCAATCACGGAGATGTCATGCAGACCGTCAATATTGAGCCACGTGACAGTGGGTGACGCCTTGTAGGGGTACGCGTCTTCAATGCGCTCAAGCTGACGTTCATCGAACCGCTCTTCATCATAATCCAGAAGGGTCATACGCACATGATCCATCATCTGGTCGCCCACATGCACCAGGGTCCCTGGAGGCAGACCGCTCTTGTGAGATTGACGCTTGACCAGTCTGGACCGGACCTTCTTTCTGGTCTTAGGCTTGGCTTTCATGCGACTGCCCTTTCTTAGACTGAGGCAGGCCGGGGAGCCGCTTTTTTACATCTTTTTTGCGACTACGAACCTGACGACTCTTGCCTGAGCCATAAAATACGATCACACGGTCATGGGGAATCTGAAGTCCCTGATCCTGACAGTACTCGCGAAGGCGTGGTAACAACTGCTGTTCAATGACCCACTGCTGACCGGGCCAAACCGGTACGACCAGGCGCACAAAACATTCCCCGGTGGCCAGTGTCACGCGTTCGGCAGGTTTAGGGAGGTCCAGGATCACTTGATCAAATTGTCTTTTCATCTCGTTGACGACTTTTTTGAGAGTCTCCGCCATGGGCGTGAACGCATCTTCACCAGCAACCGCCACATCCACATGCGCCTCCAGACGTCCACGCGAGTAATTGGCCACCACCGTAATATTGCGGTTCGGTATGGCCACACGCTGTCCCAGGAAGTTTCTGAGACGCGTCATGCGCAGCCCCAGTTCATCGACCACACCCACATTACCGCTGATCTCCACCATATCACCCACATTGAACTGGTCTTCAAAGATGATGAAGAAGCCTGTCACCATGTCCTGGACCAGACCCTGAGAGCCGAAACCTATGGCCAGGCCCACGACCGAGAGCGACGCCAGATACGTGGTGTAATTGATGCCCAGTTCATTCAGCACAAACCCGATGCCCAGGACATAGACCACGTACTTGGACGCATTGAGCAGGATAGAATAGATGGTCATGGTCCGGCTCTTGTGATACTGATAGATATACTTGAGCGGTCCCTGGTTGGAATAGATCAGCACATGAAACAGCCCGCCCAGCAGCCACAGGAAGACCCGGCACACCACAATGACGGCCAGGATAAACACAAAGCGATATCCCTTTATCTTCAATGAACGCCACGAAAAACTCTCCTGCCAAAAGGATCGATCATCGAATTGGAGTGACCGATACCATTTGACAGAACCAATCAAACCACTGCCTGACAAAGACAGGGTATCGGCAGTCACGTCAAACTGGTAGCTCTCTTCGCGACCCTGGTGATTGAAGATCAATTGACCACCCCGGACCTGAAACCGCCCTTCATAGGGGGTCTGCCCTTGAATCCGAACCCGTGAATTGGGATCAAAGGTCACCGTCATGGTGACCCGTCCGACCTCGGTGGTCCAGCGACCCAGCAGGCATTCACGCAGCGCAGCTTCCTGCGCACTGGCCATGCCCCCTGTGGCCGGAACGTCCGGCGTCTGCGCACCGCAAATCCATGTCATAACACCTGCAAGGCCCACAGCCCAAATTGCATATCTTCTCATTGTCTACATCCTGATCACATTCCAAGGACTCTGCTTCTCTGATGCGTTCTCAAAGTCTGGCACCGCATGAGAGTGTACAGCCTGTCAGTCGGTTGTAAAGGGGCTGACTCTTTAATACCACAAGACATCCGTCTTAACAAGCCTCAAACCCCCACCCTAGAAACCCCCACCCTAGGTTCGTCCAGGGCATGCTGATTTAGCAATTTCAGTCTACGGAATCCGATGCCAAGATCCCCAAAGCGGACCGGCAGCCAGGCGCTCTCCCATTGGATTCTCAGAATGTGGTTGATGGAAATCTTCTGTTAATCTATATTGTCTGAGATTGCCCCGATACATTGGGGGTAACCCTTTGAGTGCGTTTGGGATCGCCTGGACACAAGGCAATCCCTGGCCCCGACATCATGAGTCCGAATCGTTTGGAGACAAAAGGTGAACGCTAGTAAGAAGAAAACGCCTGTGCACCCGTACCGGTTGGCCTTGGCAGGCGGGTGGGGAGATCACAACTTTGTAAATTTCCTGGGAGATGGGTATGTGGTCGTGGTTCAGATAAAACCCACAGTCACCTTCCATGACCGATGTGGCATCTGCTCGAGCACCCGGGAAATCCTGGTGCGAAAGTACCCCCGTGGCATTCCCCCGCACCTGGACAGGTACCAACTGGCCTCGGACCTCTACTACTGGGAAAATGATCGCAAAGTCCCCATTGGCGGCTCTCAGGATGCCTGGGGTTCGGTGTATCCGGGGTTTAACCTCCTGCACTATGATTTCAGACACCACAACGGCGTGCTGCCCAAGCATGTCACCTCTTCGGTCGATCAACGCACGGCCACGTGGTTCGAACGCAACTTCTGGATTGTGGAGTGCGTGGGCCCGCGTCCTGAAGGCTATAATCCCTTTGATGCAGGACGATTTGCCACCCAGCGCGTGGTCGCTCAACTGGGACAATCCGGACAGGACTGCTTTTCTGCCATCAAGAACAGGAATGTCTCGGCATTGGGCGACTCCTTTAATCAATGCTCCAGTGCCTGGAGGAAAATGTTGCCTGCTATTTTTGAACATCCGACCATCAAGGTCCCGGTCATGAACCAGTTGCGTTATTACCAACGCAAGTACGCAGGCGCCATGCCATCCGGTTGTGGCGTGGGGTATATTTTTGTGGCGTCTTCGGAGCCTGTTGAAGGCGGATTTCAAATCAAGGTCAATCTGGACTAGGAGAAACAGATGCTGGACGAGTGTTGTTACGCAGTGGTGATGGCTGGGGGGTCCGGAACACGTCTCTGGCCGCTAAGCAGCAAGAGCAAGCCCAAACACCTGTTGAAGCTCTTTGATGGGAAGTGCCTGATTGAACTGACCATCGAGAAATTAAAAGACCATATCCCTGACGATCGCATTCTCATCTTGACGAGTGTCCACTATCAGGCCCTGGCCCAGCAAACACTCACACACATACCGCCGGAAAATTTCATTTACGAACCTTGCGTTCGCGATACGGCAAGTGCCATTGGCCTGGCAGCGACCATCCTGAAACAACGATGCGACGCCGCCACCATGATTATGCTCACTGCGGACCAGATCATTGAACCTGCTGCTCAGTTTAATGCGGCGATCACCAATGCGGCCAGCTTTCTGGAGTCCCACCCTGACAGGCTGATCGCCTTTGGGGTTGAAGCTGTTTCTGCAAACACCCTGGTGGGCTGGCAGCAGTTGGGAGACGCTGTGGCGTTTCCGGACTGCGAGGTCAGAAAGATCGTGGAGTTCACAGAAAAGCCCGATCTGGCCACAGCACAGAGGTATCTGGAGGGGGGCAACCATTGCTGGAATTCCGGACAATTCGCCTGGAAGGCGGACACCATCCTGAAAGAGATTGCGACTCACCTGCCGCAGGCGGCGCCCCTGCTCAAAGACATTGGTGCTGCCTGGAATACAACGTCACGCGATCGGGTTCTCAATGATCTGTTTCCCCAGATGCCCAAGGGCTCCATTGACTACAAGATCATGCAGAAGACGGACAAGGCCTGCAGCATCTTTCTTCCCTGCAGTTGGGAGGACATGGGAACCCATGCAGCCCTGGCAGATAAAATCGGCACGAAACACGCAACGAATATCGTGTCAGGCAAAGCCATTGTCACTGGAACCGGAAACAGAGTCTTGAATCATACGGGTCAATCGGTGGTCGTGGCCCATGACAACCTGACTGTGGTGGTCACGGACGGCACCGTGTTCATAGGCGATTCCAACACAGACATGAAGGCCCTGATAGAGCGTATTGCCTCACTGGCCCCTGAGATCCTTTGAGTTTTGGGTGGCGTGATCACGGCCTGCTTCACGGGAAGAAAACCGTATGCACGTAAGGCGCTGTCACGCAAGCCTGCCCTGCCTGAGACAGATGTGCTGGGTGGCAAAGCGCTCGGCTTCGTGACCATGGGTGACCACCACAAGGGTGCGTCCAGTCTTGTGGATCTCCCCGAGGTGGTCCAGCACGAGCCCGGCATTTTCAGGATCGAGGTTGCCGGTGGGTTCATCCGCCAGGATCAGAGGGGGATCATTCAGCAGGGCTCTGGCCATGGCAGTACGCTGCCTTTCGCCGGTACTGAGCTCTTCCGGTCGATGGGTGGACCTGTGGCCCAGGCCGAATTCATCGAGCAATCTTTGGGCCCGGGACCGCGTGCGTGCATCCAGTTTGACGGCAGCCAGCATGACATTGTCGAATACGGAAAGATACGGGACCAGATGAAACATCTGAAAGACAAAGCCGATCTGGGCCGCACGGAAACGGTTGCGTCGGCCGGTTGAGAGTGCATAAATGTCCTGGTCCTGGATCGTGACCTGACCGGCCGCCGGCCTGAGCATGCCGCCCAGGATCATGAGCAGCGTGGTCTTGCCGCTGCCGCTGGGGCCCTGAACCGCGGCAAACTCGCCCTCGGCAATGTCGAGCGTGAGGTCATCCAGGGCCTTGATCTCTGCGGTCCCTTTTTTGTAGGTGCCTGTGACGTGTTTGATTTTGATCATGCGTGTGAATCCGTTTTCTCTACATACGGCTGACTGAAAACTGAAAACCACAGGGCTTTTCTGCAAAAGTCCTGTCAATCACTCCTGAGCGTTTTGGCGGGGTCCGTGGAAATCGCCACCATCACCGGTATAAAGCTTGAGACCATCGAGAAGGCCACGGCCGCGATCAGTGCGGTCTGGAACAGGCCGTAGTCCGGGCGGATGGCCCGGGCCGTGATGGGAAAGATCGCTGGGCCCACATACACGGCCAGGGCCGTACCGCCCGAAAAACCCACGGTGGCCGCCGCCAGACCGATCACGACAAACTTGCCGAGCAGCAGTGTTGAGATCTGGAGCGTGCCATGGCCCAGGGCACGCATGATGCCTATTTCCTGGCGGCGCTGATGTACGTTGAGCAGGGCAAGAATGGCCAGACAGAGGCCCAGGGTGAGACAGAGCACAGGTGTGACAAAGGCCGCGTATTTCTGGATCATGGCACGCTGTTTCTGACGCACATCCGAGATGCCCCGAGACAGCAGCACGCGTGTCTCAGGCAACAGGGTGGCCAGTTCGTCACGCGCCAGTTGCTCCAGGTCCAGGGACGGATCCCCTTCAGGACCTTCCACGAGACAGAGACATTCCAGGGCCTTGATTTCATTGATTTTCCGGGGCTGGCCCAGGATCGCCTGGGCATCGCTGAGATGCATGAAGATTCGAATGTTGTCGCGATCGTCATGGGGGGATTTGGCCAGTGTCTGATCGACCTTCAGTGCACGGCCAGCCAGTTCGATCGTGTCCCCCTTCTTGAGCTGGTTCTGTGCTGCGATGAAATACCCTACGCAGGCATGGCCCGGCGGGATGGCATAGGTGGTGGGCATGTCTTTCTTTCTGCCGTTTTGAGGGAACACCTCAGGGAGGACGCCGGTCACAATGACTCTATGGCCGCGCCAGTCCATCCTGCCCTGGAGCGTGGCAGTCAGGTGTGTGTACACCAGACCCGAACTGTTCACGAAACTGTCAACACAGTCCTGAGACATCACCTGATCCGAAAAACCCTGGTCATAGTAAAAGCCCATGTCCGTGTGCCTGGGGATCACTCTAAGGTTCTGGCCCAGATCGAGCATGATTTTTTTGGTTTCCAGATCGGACGCCAGCGTGGTCGTGTAAAATGCCACGAACAGGGCCACACCCACACTGACCGCTGTCAGTGACAGGGCAAAGTTGTATCGACTGTGACCGATTTCTTTGAAGATGAGTTTTAGGGTATTCATGGTGTCACCCGTCCCACGGGTTCGCTCCAATCGCGTTGTTGTCATGTTCTCCTGCGTGCGATGATGATCCCTGTCACAAGGACGGCACCCGCCAGGACCAGGAGACTGTACAGGGGCCATTTTCCGGAAGGCGTGATCTGTACAGCCAGGGGCGGTACCCGTCCTTCAGGCCGCTTGTGGTCAACGGCAGCGAGGTGGGCATCACCCGATTCCGTTGAGACCGGGGGTAAATCCTCGATCATGAATTCCTGATAGCCGAATGTGACATTGGGTATCTGCAGATCACCCGTGGCCGCGGACCCGTGGGCCGTGATGATCTGGCTGATTTCCATCTTGACCTCCGGATGCTCAGGATCAAAACCCAGTCCCTCTGTCACGGACTCATACAGGGACCTGGGCCAGTGATGCGAGAGCATGGGTGTGTGGAGCAGACGCCGATCCAGGTCACATTCACAATCCGCCCCTATCACACCCAAATAGGCAGTCAGTGTCTCTTCTGTGATGTCTTCCCTGAAGAGCACCGGTCCCATCCTGCGCAGCCGCCCATACAGGATGGCGGCAGCCGGCGCACTGTCCGGAGTCACACCCAGCTCCCACAGCAGCAGGTCATTTTGTACAGCCTCCTCAGCCGTCAGCCTGACCAGCACAGGCGGCGATTCAATGCGCTTGGGCATGAAGGCCATCTGCTGCGTGACATGCATGAGCGCGGTTTCCACGGCGAGTGCGGCCTGCCGGTTTTTTTGTGCGTCATCAGACTCGATCAGCAAGACCACGGCAAAGTGTCCTGCGGCCTGCACAAGGAGATCTGTCTTGACCGGTGACCGGATCCACTGTGTGGTGAGTTCCGACAGGGTCTGCACAAGACTCTTGTCCGGGATGTCCAGCGGGATCACCAGCGACTGCCCTGCTGGCGAGACCAGGACCGCAGCAGGCAGATGGGCTGGTGTGGTGATGGCCGGGACTTCAGAGGCGGGCAGCACCAGGGCCCCACTCACATTGGTCTCGTACATCGCTTCATCCAGCAAGGCCCGGAGGGACACACACAGGTCCGGCTGCGCGTCTTCCAGGAAGACTGTCAGTCTGGCCGTGCTCTGATCAAGGTCCACAAAACCGATGTCACGCACATTGTATTGACAGGCAAACACCGTTCCTGACAACAGAAAACCAAGCATTGTTTTAGACGTCAAATTCATAACCTGCAATATTTCTTGAATACCACCACAGCCAGAGCGTCAGTGGATTAACCGTCATGGTGGCCTGCAAAACAGAAGATGCTGCCGGTGTCCGTGCTGACCAGCAATGTCTTGTTGGCAATGGCAAGGCCATAGACCTTTCCATCGACATCAGCCTGCCACAACAGTTTGCCCTCTGTTGCACTGTAAGCGATGACAATGTTTTCACCACCCGCATACAGAGTATCGCCCCCGCAAATCAGCGTGTTCAGTACACCGGTGTCGTTTTTCCACAGGAAGCAGGTTTGAGCCTGGGCGGCCAGCGCCCTGTTCTGCGTGGTGAGATCGAGCTTCTTCTGATTCAAGGCCCGTGTCTCATCGTTCACCTGATCCTTGAGCGCCTTGAGTCTGGCGCCGATGGTGTCGAGTTCCCTGCGATGGGCTGCGATTTGGGTCTGCAGGGCCATGTAGCGGGCCCGGTCCAAGGCGATGAGTTCCTTGTGGCTGCAAAACCAGGCGTTGTCCCCCTGGATGACCATGCAGGTCGCCGAAGGAAACGTGGCGATCTGGTCCTTGGTGTCGGCATTGAAGCTGCGCAGCTCTCCGCCAGTACCATGGGTCTGGCCCACACCATGCACGAGTTTGTTTTCGGGTGTAAGCAAGGCAAAGGTGCCGCCCTGGCCGGCATTGCCAAACCCGCCCACCAGTCTGCCCGTGGCCGCATCACACACCACAGGACGCTGCCGCCCCTGAGGCATGTACAGTCGAGTGGCAGACGCCAGCATGGCCGCCTGGGCAGTCAGGGCCTGATGCTCCGTCTTGTAGATGACCGCGGCATCATCTGCACGGACCGCGCACACATAGCTGGGGGCCCAGGGCAGGAGCGACAGGGTAAAATAGGCCGTGTCATCCTGCACCAGCACGCCGGACCGGCACGGCCATTGACTGATGAGTTTGCCGTTGAAGGCGATCAGCTTGTCGCTGTCCACAGCATGGTACTTCCAGACCAGTGTCCCTGTGCGGGCGTCCACACAGTACACCACCCCGTCGTCGGAGCCAAAATAGCTTCTATCCTGGTACAGAGTCGGCGGAATCCGTACGGGACCATCCGTGCGGAACTGCCAGACTGGAGCCCCGGTGTCCAGGTCCAGACAATGGACCGAATCATCCACAGAAGAACCGAAGTAGACCTTGCCCCGGGCAGAGGTGACATAAAACGCAGGGTCGAAGTCCCGCATGGAACGCTGGTCAGACAGGGCCGCAAACGCATCCCATTTGGCAGGACCGGCCCAGGCACGCTGCGGCGGTGCAGGCGACACGTACTGCCAGACGCGGGTCAGGGGCAGGGTCAGAACCGTGCCCGTGGTGCCGCTGCGCTGATTGTCATGACGATACGTCGGCCAATCCTGCGCCAGGGTTGGCACCGTCAGGCAGGCCAAGATGATGACCATGTATTTTTTCATATCATAATGCCCCACTGTTTAGAGGATCGCAGACATTGTCATGTTATCCACCTTCAATTAATCGATCGTTGGGATGAAGCCGAGCGACGTCTCGAACCACCGCCCGCACGAGCAGCCGCCCCCGCCTTCCGGTGCCAGGAGCATGCCATTGGCGAACATCACGGACAGCCAGCAACTGGGTCTCAAGTTGGTCCAGTTGGACACCTGATTGGTTTCCACATCCCACAGCGCAATGCACCGGTCTGTGCCCCGATACACGAACAGCTCGTCTGCCGCGGCATAGGTGGCGCACCCCTCGTGACGTCCCATGGTGTCCGTGATGCGTTTGCCCGTTTGAAGGTCATAGCCGCATGGCTCCAGATACACGGCGTCGCCGGCAATGACATGATGCTGCATGTGGCCGCTGTGGTTGTTCGAGGGCCATGCGTGAGTTTGGTGCCAGGCCGGTTGGCCTGTGGCTGCCTCGTACGCATAAAGGTGGTAGCGATTGTCCGTGGAGGAAGCCACCACGAGTTTGCCCTGGCCGTAGGACATGAAAAACACCACGGTGCCGTCTGCCGTATCAATCGGTTTCTCCCAGAGCAGGCGACCTGTGGCTGCATCCAGTGCCACCATGAATTGCTGCTGCCAGAGTGCAGGTGATTCAATGCGTCCAGTTTTTGCCAGGTTGATTTCGGGATGGCGACACTCGATAAAGTACACTGCATTATTGGCGATGGTCATGGTGGTATTGATGATGGAGCCCCTGGCGTATGACCATCGCTTCTTGCCGGTCTCGGGATCGCAGGCAAAGATGTCGTCACTCACAACCTTGCCCGTGCCCAGGCCGGTGGGCTTGTCGTACCACATGGCGCCGCCCCAGAATTCCCTGTACGTGGCCCCCTTCTTCACACTGGACCCATAGAGTGTGTTTTCGTAAAAGCCCAGATAACCCCAATGGTGCGTGGTATGTTTCTGAATGTCAGGGATCATGAAACTGCCCCGGACCTGGCCCTCGTGCGACACAGTCATGCACTTGCCGCCTGTCTCTATAAACAGTGTGCGTTCACTGGTACACCAGTTCGAG
Source organism: Phycisphaerae bacterium (assembly GCA_021736645.1). Classification (GTDB taxonomy): domain Bacteria; phylum Planctomycetota; class Phycisphaerae; order Sedimentisphaerales; family Anaerobacaceae; genus JAIPFM01. The sequence continues at coordinate 25,885 of JAIPFM010000177.1, forward strand.
GCATCGCGCGGTATATTGACACGACGCATGGTGGGCAGTTCCAGGGACCAGAGCACAGACCCGTTAAAACTGTCCAATGCGATCACACGATTCATGCCCTGATGGAAGAGACGGCCGTTCACGGCCAGAGGGGAAGGCATTCTCGGATTGCGGTCCAGGCCGAAATCGGCACCGGGATACCCCAGCCAGGCCACCTCCAGATCGGACGCGGCCGAGACATGCTCGAGTTGGGTGCCGCTGTTGGCACTGTTGGATGCGTCGCCGTACTGATGGGTCCACGCCCCGCCGTTGCGCAACGGGGGACATTGATAGGTGCTGCCAATGACGCCCTTGGGATTGATTTTCACGAAAAAGCCGTGATCGGGCACCAGAATACGCTGCATCTCTTCTGTCATATCTACCGGTTGATCCGATGGAGAACACGCCTGGGATACGATGAGATTCGCAAAGTATGTGTTCAATGGGAGCGTGTTGAGAGACGCCACTTTTCGAACGGTGATGCGTGTGCCGTAGAGATTGGCTCTCATCAGATTGTCGGCCATGCGCACGATTCGAGCCTCATTGTCATCCACACAGATCAATCGCAGCTCGGATTGCCTGGCCAGTTCATAGGCCAGCCGATCCGAACCTGCCCCCAGGAGGACACCATAGCCCCGGGTCACCCCCGTGCCGGCCAGAATGTCCTGGGCGAGCTGCGCGTGATCGAGATCAGGCGCGCCCTGCCAGGCCATGTGAACCTCAGGCATGGGCGTCACACAATAATTCATGGCAGTCTCGAGTTCGAATGTATCCGACACTGAACCGTGCGCGGTTCTGAATCGATACTGATACACAGTACGGGCCTTGAGTCCCTTGATCATCTGCGCTGCAGGAGAACTTGACGGTGCAAATTCATAGGCCATCTGAAATTCGCCCTTGGGGCCAAAATCGAGGAACAGCGGTTCAGGGGTAGCCAGTTGCCAGGCAATTCGGGCCTGACCGGGTGATGTGAACTGGGCATGGGGGTCCACCTTGAATGTCACAGGTTCGAACAGGGCCCTGGGACGCTGCGCATAATTGGATGCGATCTGAGAGGCTGTGAAGACCTCGCAGGTGACACGGAGGCTGTGCAGGCGGCCCTTCATACGAAAATGCTCATCCTTGTCGCGATACGCACCAATGGCATAGAACGCGGATTCCGGATAGTCAATGGCGCCCTTCTGCTCTGTGGAAACGGTATCGAGTTTCCCATCGATGTACAGCTTCATGGTGTCACCGTCATAGGTCCCCACCACATAGTGCCAACGGTCTTTCATGAAGGGTGTTTGACTGGCCAGGTAGGTAAGGCGCTCGTTGGATTTGGAGTTCAGCACGAAATTAAACCGGGTCTCATTGTAGCCCAGAAGCCACCCTTTTTCATAGGCCCCATTGTCCTGCATGTAGCCGATGATGCCGCCGTACTGCGTCCCCTCCCGGAGCGACACCCAGGCCTCGACGGTCATGTCCTGCACGGGCAATTGCGAGGGCTGGACATCCTTGACCAGAGCCTCCGTGTCCGTGCCATCGAATATGAGCGATCGAATGGGATCACTCACAATCTGAACCGATCCAGAGATTTCAATATCGAGAGGACCCAGGCCGTTCCGGATGAACACCCTGTCGAAATCCCACTTGACCGAAGCCGTCTCCTGGGCCTGCAGCCCTGAGAGAGTCAACAGCATCATGAGCCCACACAGCCACACAGTCTTCATAAAACCCACCTAACACATAACTCAGCTGACAGCCGTTCTACGGCCATCACCTTAACACATAACCCCCAAATCTTAAAATTCTTTTTTTCTGATGACACAGGAGGAGTTCGATGTGGAGAAGTCGCGCTGGGTGGGTTGTTTTGGAACTCGATGGCATCCGGGTCATGCCTGTCAAGGGGGACCTGCCATGGTTCAGCCAGATCTTTTGCCCTTGATTCTACCCGTCACATCTACTTCTGAATGGCACCTCTCAGGCCCTTCATCCTTAAAAAGCCCATGTGCCACACCGTGAGACCGGACATCACTATCACGAGACCCCCAAGAAGCAGGCTGTGGGTGAGACGCATTTGGCTCATGATCAGGCCAATGAGCACATAGATGCTGCTTAGGCCATAACACAAGGCCACGGTCTTTTTCATGTACAGGCCTCGATCCATGATCTGGTCGTACACGTGGCCACGATCTGATTCAAACAGGGGTCTGCCATTGAGGCATCTGCGAACCACCGCCACGGTTGTATCCAATACAGGCAATCCAAAGATCATGACCGACACCAGGCACCCGTGGGCACTCTCTGCAAACAGAATCATGATCACTGCCACGCAGAACCCCAGCAGCAGGCTGCCGGCATCCCCCATGAAAATCCTCGCAGGATGCCGGTTGAAGGGCAGAAATCCCAGCACGCTACCCAGTAAGGCCACACACAGGATCAAACGTAGAGGATTGCCGGTGTCCCCTGCACTCCAGGTGGTCCAAAGAATACCCAGTAGTAACAGGCCCACGGTCATGATGCCCGTGACTCCGGCACACAGACCATCCAGACCGTCCAGCAGGTTCAGGGAATTCGAGGCACCCATGACAAACACGTATACCAGCATCGTGTTCAGGACGAGCTGGACTCCCTGGGGCACGGACGCACCGAACCATTGCACCTGGGGTCGAATACCGGCCAGGACCAGGAGGGTTGCTGCCAGGATCTGGCCCAGGAGCTTGTATCTGGGCAACAGGTCTTTCAGGTCATCTGTCACGCCCACTGCGCAGGTGACCAGGGCCCCTGCCATACACATGGTCAGCCAGTACAGATGCATTTGAGACAGACCGTCTGGGCCGCAAAATATGCCGGCGATCGCACCCGCGAAGATACCGCACAAGAGTGCCACACCCCCGAGGTAGGCCACAGGTTCCTTATGCGTCTTGACCCGGTCATCCGGTGTGTCCACAATGCCAAGATGCATGGCAAGCTTGCGCAGACAAACCGTGGCCAGCAGGGAGGTTGTCACTGACACCACCAGCACGGGCCAGAATTGGAGGGTCCAGGTCACGGTCCCTTGACTTATGGGCGAGGGTGTCATGGCGTGTGCCCCTCCAGACCCAGGGCCTGAGCCGTGCTCCAGACTTCCTGATCAAATCGAAGCATGACCAGGTCCTCCTGAATGGAGACCGTGTCGACGCTCGGGACCTGTCCTGTGATTTCCTGAAGTATCCACTTGGGGAAGTTGGCACCTGCCTTGATGGACAATGGCACGCCCCCGCCAAACCTCGGATTAATCTCAATCACCTTGATCTCGGATGCCTCTGTTTTAATGAGCTGTACGGTGATCACACCGGGCCCGGCCTTGAGCCGCTGCACCACCTGCCCTGCCACATCAATGACATCAGCAGCCATGACCACCTGGGCCTTGCTGACTTCACCGGATCGGACTTCAAGCCGTTTCCTGGGCACCACACAGCGAACCTGCTGAGACCTGTCCACATACACATCACAGGTAAATTCCACGCCTCTGACCAGGGCCTGACAAATGGCATGAGGTACTGCCTGGGCCAGATAGGCCAGGTCCTTGGGCGTCTGAGCGACGGTATTAAATCGGCTGGCAAACCCATCCCAGGGCTTGACATAACAGGGATAGGGCAACGGCTGGAATTGGAGTTGATCTCCTATGGACACGGTCTTGGGCGTGTCGATCCCCTGCTTTTTCAGGAAGTCATGGGTCCGGCGTTTGTCCTGGCAGATTTCAATGACCCGTGGGCTTGATACAAGCACGTGACACCCTGCCTCAGCCAGACCTCTACGCTGACGTGCCAATGCCTTGAGGTCCAGATCCACAGTGGGCACCAGCAAATCCACACCATGGTCCCTGACGATCTTGTGAATATCCGACAGATACCGTCGGTGCGTGGTGGGATGCACGAGAAATCGGTTATCACACAATTGGAGGGCCGGACTGGCAAGCTGGCAATCAGCGCCCAGAAACTCGACCTGCAGCTGGAGGTGTCGCGCTGCACGCTGAAAGGCCTTGAGCAAAGAGACCCTGCGTCCAATACAGGTTATCAAGACCCTGAGAGTCCTGCCTGGCGGCTTGTTTTTGAGATGCGGTTGCCTGGCTGTCATACACTCCACTCAATGCCCCGGTTTCTACATATGCCTGAGCGTCAGGGTTGTTTCTTTTTGACATAAGCCCGACTGCTCACTACACTATGGACCGGTTTTAGAAAAATCGTCCATTTTGGTGTCTGGGTTTAATCCCAGTTCAGACAATAAAGATATTGGACAAATAACTGCAAGCCCTGAAAAAACAGGTGTTTGCGTCATAATGAAGCCTGATCTTGGAAAGGACCTCTATGCAGGTACCCATGCTGGATTTGAAATTGCAGTTTGCTGGCATCAAACAGGAAGTCATGTCAGCCATTGAGGATGTCTGTGACAGCCAGATGCTCTGTCTGGGCCCGGCAGTCCAGGCCTTTGAGCATGAGGCTGCTGAATTTTGCGGGTGCAAGCACGCCATTGGCGTTTCGAGTGGATCTGATGCACTGATCATTGCCCTGATGGCCCTGAACGTGGGACCTGGGGACGAAGTGATCACCACCCCCTTCACCTTTTTTGCCACAGCCGGTGCGATTGCCCGATTGGGGGCCAAACCGGTGTTTGTCGACGTGGACCCGGGGACCTATAATATTGACCCCGATTTGATTGAAGCCAGTATCACGGCCAAGACCCGGGCTATCATCCCGGTGCATCTGTTTGGCCAGATGGCTCAAATGGAGCCCATTATGGCCCTGGCCAGGAAGCACAATCTGGCAGTGGTTGAGGATGCTGCCCAATCCATCGGCGCAGAACAGGACCACGTGCCCTGCGGTGGAGTCGGAACCATGGGGTGTTTCTCCTTCTATCCCACAAAGAATCTGGGGGCCTTTGGGGATGGCGGCATGGTCACCACAAATGATGATGACCTGGCGCAGATCCTGAGGATCCTGAGGGATCATGGCCAGCACCCCAGGTACTTCTACCAGCGAATTGGCGGCAATTTCAGATTGGATGCCATTCAAGGGGCCGTGCTGTCTGTGAAGATCAAGTCTCTGGATGACTGGAGTGACAAGCGGCGTGCCAATGCTGCCCTGTATGATGAATTGCTGGCTGACACGCATGTGACCTGCCCGGTCATTGAGTCCAATAACCTGTCGGTGTACAACCAATACACCATCCGCTCCTCCCACAGAGATCAACTGCAGGCCTATCTGGCAGACAAGCAAATCGGCTCAGCTATTTTCTACCCCAAGGCCCTTCATGTCCAGGATTGCTTTGCCGATCAGGGATACAGTCCCGGCGATTTCCCGGTCACGGAGACGCTTTGCCAAGAGGTGTTGTCCTTGCCCATCTTTCCGGAACTGACAGAAGATCAGATTCGTACGGTGGCCAGGGCCATTGGGGATTTCTCACCTGCATAACATGATTGAGTTCGAACGAGATTGAAGGGAGCAAGGATTGCTTAAAGAAAAGGATAATCCACCTGTCACGTATCCGGAGAATGTCTCCATTGGAGATATGTCCGGACTGTGGTGGGTGGCACATACAAAGAGTCGAAATGAAAAGGCCCTGGCCAATGACCTGATTGTCCGGGACATCCCTTATTTTCTTCCCATGACATGGACTGTCACACGCAAGACACGCAGACCTGTGCGATCACTCATGCCCGTGTTTACAGGGTACATGTTTATTTGCGGCAGCGAAGACCATCGCGTCGAGGTCCTGCAAACCCACCGTGTGGCCAACATCATTGACGTGGTAGACCAACTCGAATTTATCACTGAGTTGTCCCAGGTAGAAAAAGCCCTTAAAGCAGATGTCCCTTTGACCCAGCATCACTTTGTCAAGAAGGGGCAATGGTGTCGAGTCACAGCAGGCTCTCTGATGGGACTCGAAGGTATTGTCGAAGACCTAAAGGGGATGACCCGACTGATCCTCCAGATACAGATGCTTGGGCAGGCAACCAGTGTAGAAATTGATGCCGATATGGTGGAGGTCATTGAGCCCCCTCGCAAAGGACCGGACACTTCGCCTTTCAGTCCGTCACCATAATTCGAATCCTGCCCCGCCCCAGAGGTCAGTGCCGGGCCTCTAAAAAGGCTTGAAGGCGTTCGAGTTCACCTGCCTTCATGTGGTAACTGTGATGAGCATCAGGGTATGTACAGTCCCTGATGCTGCGGCTGTACGCCTGAAAGGCGTCAATAGTGGCCTCGGCCAGGGCCCCAAAGCTTTGAGAAAACTTCGGTTTTTCCCCCTGCGTCAGACCCAGAATATCCGGTGCAATCAAGACCTGACCGTCGCACCCTGCGCCTGAACCACAACTGATCACAGGCACCTCTACGCGTTCGGTAATCATGGCCGCCACCTCAGCGGCGGTGCCTTCAACCAACAGAGACCCGGCTCCCGCATCCACCATGCGCTCTGCCAATTCGATAAGTTCACTGGCTATTTCTGCAGTCGTCCCATCCGCCTTAAGTCGTCCGGCCTTCAGAATACTCTGTGGTCGAATGCCAATATGGGCCATCACGCTGATGCCTGCATCGCTCACAGCACGCACCACAGACTCATACGAAGAGGTGACTTCGATCTTGATGATTTGTGCCCCTGCTTCCACCACAAAGCGTCCTGCATTGCGAATCGCGTCAGAGACGCCAAGCTGATAGGACAGAAACGGCATGTCCGCTACCAGGCAAACCTGCGGCGCACCCTTGCGAACCGCCCTGGTCATCAAGATCATAAAATCCATGGTGGCGGGCAAGGTGGTATCATGGCCGAGCACAATCTGGGCCGCCGAATCTCCAACGAGGATCACATCCACGTCGGCCTGTGCCACCAGTTGGGCGGTGGTATAGTCATAGCAACTCACGGCCACTATCTTATGGCCCTCTTGCTTGGCCCTGAGCAAATCCATGATGGTTCGTTTTTGATTCATAGTCTAGGCACTCCATGTCTAACAGATAGTCTGTTAAAATATGAGAACCCGAGACATGAATCAAGGATAAATTCCGTACAGTAGATTTTGCCCGAAACCGGGGCCTGGACTCAGTCCTGATCCTTTTGAAGCCTGTTACTCTATGCCCGGCCTGAAAAATTATCAGACATATTGACAGAATGTCGCCTTTTTCGTTAAAGAAATGAGAGTCGTTTTATCGATGAATACATCAGAAGTAGTGAACGAGGGTAACAGTCAGTTTGTTTTAATAAGCTTTTCATCACCCTCCTCCGAAGCCAGATTCAGTATTTATACGGGTCTGGCTTTATTTTTTCTCTCCAGCATGACAACCATTCCGCCCGATGGCCTATCTTTCCTATTTTGTCAGATTGACTACTGATAAATGATGGCTACGGCATCTTGAATTTTTTGCGCGATCAGGACAATATCCCCACGATCTGATATGTAGTCATCAAATCCCTTTTGCAGCAATGCCGACCATTCTGACTCGGATAAGTGCCCAGCCAGGGCCACCATCCTAATGGCCTCCAATTCCTCTTGAGATCTGATGACCTGGCAGATCCGAGACGCATCCACACCCTGGACATGCAGATTCACAATCATGACATGAGGACTGAACCTCTCCGTTACGATTCCAGCTTCAAAACTGGTTTCCACGACCTGACACTCAATGGGCTTGATGTCATTCAATTTTTGAGCCATGGCGTGCGATGCTTCTGTGTCGCTGTCAAGAATCAGAACCCGCGTTAAACCGGACGCCAGGGCGTCTGTGGGCATATTGTGCAGTCTCATGAAATGAACCAACTCGTCTACCGGGATTCTTCTGTCTTTGCTTCCAGGAATGCGATATCCCTTGAGTTGTCCGCTGTCAAACCATTTAGACACCGTTCTTGGAGCCACGTTACAGATTTTCGCCACATCCCCGGTGGTCAGTACTTTTTTGCCTTTTGACATTTTCATTTCCCCGTGCGCATTTCATCTTCGCCTATCACATCGGCCTTCTGCTCAGGCGTATTAATCAAGTCAGTCTTTTTAGGGGACAATTGGTAGGCATTCTCTAATAATGGCCAATAAATCCGATCGCGATCAGGTTGCTGTATCTTTCACAATTATCGCGTACTGCCGTAGTCTTACTTTTGAGAGCCCCCCCAAACAGCCGATGAATAGGTCATTAGTCAGTCGTTAACAATCCGTGGAGGAGTATCATGAAGGTGCCTCTGTCAAGGCCTGATATTACGCAACTGGAAATCGATGCAGTCTGCGAAGTGCTGCGCAGCCAGAGTTTGTCTTTGGGTCCGAAATTACCGGCCTTTGAACAGGCCTTCTGCCAGAGAATAGGATCCAGACGAGCCGTGGCTGTCAACAGTGGCACCAGCGCACTTTTCCTGTGTCTCAAGGCCATGGGGCTTGGCCCGGGCGATGAGGTCATCACCACTCCCTTCACTTTTATTGCCACAGCCACCAGCATTATGATGACAGGTGCACGTCCGGTATTTGCAGATATTGATCCTGACACCCTTAATCTGGATGCGAACGCAGCCCGTGCCTGGATCAATTCAAATACCAAAGCCATATTACCGGTCGAAGTATTTGGCAATCCTGCAGGCATGGACACCCTGTGCCAACTCGCCAGAGACCATCACCTCAAGATCATTGAAGACGCCTGCGAAGCCCTGGGCTCTGAACTCAATGGGCAGAAAGCCGGTACCTTTGGGGATATGAGTGTGTTTGCATTTTACCCCAACAAGCAAATCACCACAGGTGAAGGTGGCATGATTCTCACAGACCAGGAAGAGTGGGCAGACCTATGCGTGTCGCTCCGTAATCAGGGGCGCGGCTGCACAGACAACTGGTTGAGCCATGAGAGACTGGGTTATAATTACCGCCTGAGTGACATCAACTGTGCCTTGGGCCTTGCACAGCTTTCACGTCTGGATGAATTCATGACAAAACGCACTCAAGTAGCCGCCTGGTACCAGGCACGTCTGGCCGAGGATACGCGTCTGATTGTCCCTGAATCCCCGCAGAATGGACGCATGAGCTGGTTTGTCTTTGTCGTACGTTTGAATGAGTCTTTTTCGCAGGCTGATCGTGATGCCCTGCTGAATGACTTGAGAGACCATGGCGTTCAAGTCAGCAACTATTTCCCACCCCTCCATATGCAGCCCTTCATTGCAGAGCAATATGGTTACGCACAGGGCGACTTCCCCATCACCGAGTCTGTCAGCCAGAGAACCATGGCCCTGCCGTTCTACAACAATCTCCTGGAGTCAGAGGTTGATCTGGTCTGTACTGAACTGATCCACGCCATGGATCGATTACCATCCCTAAAAAACTCCGAGGTCCGTTAAGCCACCCCACTGACCTTGCCGCGATTCAAAACTTCCACGATTTAACGAACTCCGCGATGCTTTCCATTTTGCACACTTAACTTTAGTTTGTATTTTTTTAGTACTGACAGTCAGACACATCGACTGGGGGGTTTACAGCACAGCACTTTTTTGGTCTCAATTCGGAGAAACTGCATGGGATGGCGCGCAAAGTTTGTCTTTTTACTGATGGTCTATGTGGCAGGTTTTTTAACAGCCTTTTACTTCATGACACCCACCCAAGAAGGATATAGCTTTTCCTTCAAAAACAACATAAAATTCAATGAAGCATTTCAACCCAATCAATTCGCACAATCCGTGAATGTCGGCCTGAGCAAGTGTGCAGACATGAGTAAAACGATTGCCGAGCATGCTTCCGTCATCATTAAACAGCAGCTCAACGAACGGCGAAAGACCCGCGATTCCAAACACGAATCATAGCCTTTCATGGAACTGACATAGGACTTGCCTTGAATCAAAGAATCCCGGAGAAAGCGTTTGACACAGAGACAGTACGCCTCTACGATAAAACGCCTATCTTAACTAACCTGTACTATCCTGGGATTCTAAATTTATGGCGAGTCATCGTTTGGCAAAAATACCTTTGAAGTACTTTGATGTCACCGGTTATTCCGTGGCAGGCGAAGAAACCGTGGTAGCCGTACCACAGCTGGACTGTTGCTTTGACATCGGCAAGGCACCGGATCAATTTATTGCCATCAACCACGTATTACTGACGCATGGCCATATGGATCATGCGGCTGGTATTGCCTATTACCTGTCACATCGGAATTTCGACGGCCACACCCCAGGCACGGTCCTGGCCCCTAAGATTTTAATCTCCCCTTTGGAGCAGATTATAGAAGGATGGGGACGCCTGGATGGCAATCGAATCCCTGCCAATCTTATTGGTGTGGAACCCGGGGACGAGTTTGCCATCAAGCCCAACCTGTTCGCACATGTCTTTTCCACTCCCCATTGCCGCGGATCAGTTGGTTTCACGGTCCTGGAAAAACGCAAAAAACTCAAGCCTGAATATAGAAAACTCTCAGGCCCCAAACTTGTGGCGCTAAAAAAACAAGGGGTTGACATTGAGTTTCATATCAACCTGCCTCTCGTCACGTACCTGGGGGATACTGGCCCCATGGACCTGAAGGGTGCAGACCTGATCAGCCACAGTAAAGTCCTGATCACAGAATGCACCTTCTATGAAGAGGATCACAAGGACCGGGCCGAAGCCGGCAACCACATGCATATCTCTGATTTTGCAAGGCAGTTGGATGAACTCAACAATGAACACATCATTATCACACACGGCACGCAACGTACCAACCTGACACAGACAAAAAAAATACTCGCCAAAGCCATACCGCAAGCATGGCAAGACAAGGTGCATCTACTCATGGACAGAGAATATCTCAAGCGACCTTCGCTCACGGTTGAAGAGAAGACCTGATCACCGCATGAAGGCTCACCACTCATCCAAAGCCCGGAATCCCTGCCCGAAAATCCATACCTGACAGACCGACCAGTCCTCACACCAGCTGCAGCACTCCAATTGAACACAATCATTTTACCTTGACTTGCGGTCATTTCCATCATATATACCGTATCCTTTGGAACCGTACCATGGACTCAATATGATCTAGGAGACCCTGTGAGCACCAAAATAGCCCTGACTGCTGAACTCAACGACAAAAAGGAATACCAGCGCCTTCTGGATGGCACCACACAGACCCACGGTATGAAGGCCGGACGCGTGTATCTGGAACCGGGACATGACTGCCACGAGCACAGCACTGAGGCTCGAGAAGAAATGCTCGTGTTTCTCTCTGGCCAGGGTCAGGTCCTACTGCACAATCAGGATCCCATGCCAGTGGGCCAGGGCAAGGTGGCATACATCCCCCCTCACACACTGCATAATGTTCAAAATACGGGCACAGAACCGCTGGTCTATATCTTTTGCGTCGTGCCCACAGTATCGCAATAGAGATCGAGACGACCGGCCCAAGGTCATCTTGTGCTCGACTCTGCAAATGATGAAGGCCTGACTGCCAATGCCAATGCCGCTCAGCCGATCCATTCGGCTCAATTACCTTTTCTATTCCTGCGCCTGCGGTGCCACCTACCCGTATTTGGCCCCCTTTTTCAAGGAAGTCGTGGGCGTCTCGGATCGCTATCTCGGACTGATCATGATGATTCGGCCAATCATGGCCCTGGTGGGACAGCCGATTTGGAGCCAGGTCTCAGATCGAAGCGGTCGAAGGTCTCACCTGGGCGCAGGACTGGTTTTCATTGCGTCCATGCTGTGCCCCCTGTTAATCTTCATCCACACCCCTGTATGGGTGTGTCTGGTCTTTGCCTTGTGGTCATTCTTCAATGCACCCCTGTTTACCCTCTCAGACAGCATCACCTATGACTATCTTGGCCCAGCACGCCGCGACACCATCGGCAGGTTCCGCGTGTTCGCATCCATGGGTTTTATTCTGGCAGTCACCCTGGTGGGATTCATTTACGACAGAAAGGGACTCCAAAGCCAATTCGCCGTGTTTTCTGTGCTCGGTTTTTTGAGCTTTCTGATCCTTTGGCCAATCCCCCCAGTGCCCAGAACCACCTCGCTTCAAAGCAAGAGCGGCATTAAAGCCCTGCTGAAAAAGCGAAATGTGATTATCTTTCTCTGCAGCGTGTTTCTGATTGAAATCACCAATGCCATGGCCCTGACCTTTCTCAGCGTGTACGGCAGACAACTCGGTGCCAACAACATGCAAATCGGCTGGATCTGGGCCCTTGGCACCTGCGCAGAGGTCATCACCATGCTGTTGTTCTCTAGGGTGTACAAACGCATTGGCATAAAAAACATCCTGATCATCGGATATTTGGCCATTGTGGTCAGGTGGGGCCTGTCCGGTCTGGTCACCTCATGGTGGCAGCTTCTGCCAGTTCAACTGCTCCACGCCCTGACCCTGACCTATGTGTACATAGGGTCCACCCTGTTCATGGACATGGAAAGCACCCAGCACATCCGGACCACAGCCCAATCCTTTTATACCATGGTGATCCTCAACACCGCCTATGTCATCGGCTGTGGCCTGGGCGGATTCCTCAGTGACCATTTTGGCTACTCCAGTATGTTCTTCACCTGCAGCCTCATGGGCAGCGTCGGTCTCATCATACTGGTCTTCCTCGTCAAGTCGCCTGCGGACCAGCACGTCGCTGCATGAGCGAGCTTGTGTGTAACAACGAATAAGGGGTCATGACACGGTACGTGCCATGACCCCTGAGGCTTCGTCTGGTTTCTTAGAATCCATCCTATTTCTTGTGGGCATGCACAATATAGGTTCGCAAGCCAAATAGCGCAATGATGATGAAACAAATCAATGGGAGGGCAAAGGACGCACGAACACTGGACAATTCCCGGAAGCCCAGGTCAAAGGTCGGCAGGTCGATAATCCGTCCCTGAAGAGGCGTCATGATGCACCCCCCGCCAATGGCCAGGATCAGGCCGGCTGAGCCGAGCTTGGCATCATCCCCCAAGCCATCCAACGCAATGCCATAGATGGTGGGAAACATCAGCGACATACAGGCGGAAATGCCGATCAGGCAATAGAAGCCACCGTATCCATCGATGAAGATCGTGCCCGTGGTCAAAACAATCGCACCGGAGGCCAGAAAGGTTAGCAATGCCCCGGAACTGATGTAGTGCATCAAGAAGGTACAAATGAAGCGACTGGACACAAAAATGATCATCGCCAATATGTTACAATTCTGAGCGGTGGTCTTGGATAGTCCCAATTCCAGCACACCGTACTGAACCACAAAGGTCCAGCACATGATCTGTGCACCGACATAGAAGGTTTGAGCCACCACACCCTCAATGTAAGCGGCGTTCTTGAACAGGCGTTTGAGCGTGCCGCCAATGTCCAGCCCCCCGGCATCGTCCTGGTGTTCATGCTCAGTGGTCGCGGGAAGTTTCCACGCAAACAGGAGCACGACAAGAATAAGGAAACCACCCATCAAGGCGTATGGGAGCGAAACAATGCCGAGATCCGCCTTCTGGATTTGGGTCAAATCGGCCTGCGCCTCATCAGAGAAGGCTTTCAGCCCCTCGGTCGGGATGGCTTCCAGGGCAGTCTCGGCAGCACCCAATTCGTTTTGAACCAGCGCCACCAGAGGTGCGACTTGAGTGGCGTTCGGTTGAGCTTCTTCAAATGCCTGATCGAGTTCAGCGGCCGGTTTGACTGCCAGATTCAAGTGTTGGTCTGCAATCTTCCAGCGATCGGCATCGGCATCGACCAGGAGGGGCTGTTCCCTGTTGAGCGCCAGTGTCAGCTCCAGGCCGCGGGCATTGACAAAGAGCTCATGGCATGTAGCTTCCGCCTCAGTGGGCACAGGCCTGTCATGAATCTGGAGCACCACGGCTACAGCCGAAATGGCCGTGGCAAACTTGTTGCCTTTGGGCTGGGCTTCCAACGCTTTCTGTACAGACTCCGCTTGCGTCGCATGCGCGTTGTCCAGCAAAAACGTGCCGTTCTTGAGCGATGCCGATAACTCTCTGGCCTTTTTGACCAGCTTCTTACTCTCCTGCCAGTTTTCCGAGGCGGTGACTTCTGCCAAGGTGTTGACGGTCGTAAGGTGCTGGCTGAGTTCCTGCAAATGGATGGGTGTACCACTCTTGGCAAGCTGTGCCATCTGGCGGCGACCGTCTTCAGTGGTGCCGTTGAGGTTGGCCAAGATGAACATACTTGCCACAAACATCCCCACAATGGAGCCCATCGGATTGAAGGCCTGCGACAGATTCAGACGACGCGTCGCCGTGGCCTCGTCTCCCATGGAAAGAATATACGGATTGGCCGTGGTCTCCAGAAAGGAAAGCCCACTGGTCATGATCAGGTATGACAACAAAAACAGCGGATAGGACATGGCCATACCGCTGGGAATAAACATGAGACAGGCGATCGAATACAGAGAGAGTCCAATCAGAACCCCCTTCTTGTACGAAAACTTCTTGATGAAAATCGCAGCCGGAATAGCCATAAGGGCATAACCACCGTAGAATGCTGCCTGCACCAGCGAACTTTCAAAATTAGAGATCAACAGAATGTTCTTAAACGCCGCCACCATGGGATTGGTAATGTCGTTGGCAAATCCCCATAGAGGAAACAGGATCGTGACCAGGACAAACGGCATAATTAAATTGGCTGGGATGACAGGCGTTCTTTTGCTTTTATCGCTCATGTTTCAACCTTCTAACAAATTGATTTATATTTATCCTGTTGGTCTTCAGATTTCAGGTTCTTCCTCAAAGACAACAGCCACTTTGCCGCATTTGCCTGACGGTCCTTCACAGGTATCTCCTGATCCCTGAACAGTCACAAGGCGATTAGAACTGAGCGTATTCTACCGGGTCTGTTCTCTATTGCAAGATTTTTGCGATCGAGCACCATCCCTTTTCCTTCCTAATAAAAAGGCTTGCCGGGTCCGTTTTTAATGAGTAGCCTGTGCCTATGGATTCGGTAAAGCGACAGCTTGAAGCCCTTGACTCGCAACTCACACCCCCTGACCACCTGGCCCTGTGCTCAAGACGAATACCACTGCTGTTGCCAGTGCTCAGTCTGATTCTGGGTGTCTTGATGCAATCCTTCTTGCAGGGGTCCAGGGTTGGGTGGCTGGGCCTGCTGCTGGCTTCACCGCTGGCCCTGTTGTATCGGGGGCCCCATCGATTCATGGGTTTGGCCTGTGTCACGGTCCTGGCATTGGGGGGACTCAGGCTGGCCTGCTTTACCTCCCTGCCCACGAGAGACATATCTCATGCAGTCCCCACAAACCAGGACATCCCTGCCACGCTGACAGGCCGCATCAGCACAGTCCCAAAATTGGTGGAAACGGAGTGGGAGTATGGGTCTCAACAGCCGATGGCACCCGGCCAGTCTTTTGATCTCAAGTTAGAAGATCATTACTCCGGCACGATTCGTGTGTACGTGACTGAGCCTATGCCTGATCTGACAATCGGCACACGCATCAGACTCCACGGACGTGTCAGCAGAGTCACCCCGGCACTGAATCCCGGACAATTCGACCTGGCAACACATCTGGCGCGTCGCAACTGCTTTGTCACGGCCTTTGTGAAGTCTCCTGTCAGCATCGAGATCCTGCCCGACACCGCTCCGCCGGGGTATCGTATCCTGCGCGCGAGAGGCCGCATGCAACAGCGTCTTGCCGAATCATTGATCCCGCCACACGGAGAGACCTCTGCCCGCTCGGCCCTGCTTCAAGCCTTGATCCTGGGTCTGCGGGATGATGTCCCCAGTGTCACGCTCCAGGCCTTTCAAACCACGGGACTGCTGCATCTCATCAGTCTATCCGGTCTCCACGTGGGGATCTTCATGTCCATGGTCTGGGCCATGGGCCAGTGTGCCGGTCTACTCAAACCTGCAAGATCGCTGCTGTGCCTGGGCGTGCTGGCAGGATTTCTGTGGCTCGTGCCCTGGCGGGCTGCCACAGTGCGTGCCAGTCTCATTGCCGGTCTGTTCTGCACGGCCGTTTTTTTTCGACGAAAACCGCAGCCGCTGAACACACTGAGTCTCGCTGCTCTTGTCTTGCTTTTAATCCGTCCCACGCAACTCTTTGAAGCAGGCTGGCAACTCTCCTTCAGCAGCGTCCTGGGCATCCTGCTCATCAGTTCATCTGTCAACGCATGGTTTCGTCAGCGTTTCCAATCCTTGTGGTCCGGATTTAAAACGCTCCCCTGGCGAATCGTGCATTATATTGTGCGATCCGCGTTGACCCTTCTGGCCGTGGGCCTGGGCGCCTGGCTCGGCAGTGCTGCCATTCTGGCCTATCATTTCTATGGTCTCACGCCCTTGAGTGTCCTGTACACACTCATCGCCCTGCCCTTGGTGGCCCTCATCCTGATGGTTGGTCTTGTCCACATCATCACCGTCCTGATCTGCCCATGCCTCAATCCAATCACACTGGCGATTCTCAACAGCCTCAGCACCGGCCTGATGACCACGGTTCACGGGCTGGGTCTGATCAAAGGGTCTCACATCCTCCTGGGACATATCTCGTGGGCACCCGTGACACTCTACTATGGATTGCTCCTGTCCGGTCTTCTATGGAGAAAGCGATCTATCCGCCCCGCTCTGATCGGCCTGGCCGTGATCCTGCCCCTTGTGTGGATACAGGGCCTCAAAGTATGGCGTGACAGAACGCCGTCTCTGACGCTTACCTGCCTGAACGTCGGGCATGGCCAGGCCCTTGTACTGCACACATCCGAAAACCACACCTTTATCTTTGACGCCGGCTCTCTCTACCAGAAAGACATTGGACGACGTATTGTATCGGCCTATCTCGACTACTGCGGCATCTCTCATGTGAACGCTATTGTGGCCAGTCATAATGACGCAGACCACATCAACGGCATTCCGGAAATTATTCTACATTGTCACGTAGGCCACGTGTACGCCCCGGCCCTCATGCTGAATCAGGCCAGCAGAGGCGAAGGCCCGGCCCCCTGGCTTGAACGGTTTCTCCAGCGGCATGAACGCACCCTGGAACCATGGCCCGCCACCCTGTCAGTTGAGGAAGGTCTCTCCATGCGTCAGCTCTGGCCGGACCCCAACACCGCCGAGTCCCCACTCAGTGACAACAACGCCTCGCTGGTCCTGTTGATCACCTTTGGGACGCAAAGCATTCTTGTCACCTCGGATATCGAAAGCCCCACACAGCAGCGTCTGATGTCACGCTACCCGACGCTCCACCCGGACATCCTGCTGGCGCCCCACCACGGTTCGCTCACCACGCTGTCTGAGACCTTCCTCACCAACCTTGAGCCCAACATCATCCTGTGTAGCTGCGGCACCTCCCAATTCAGGCGCCATCGTGTGATCAACACGCCCACGACCTATCACACACCCAAGCAGGGTGCCATCACACTCCTGATCAATGAGAAGGGCGAAACCTGCGTCAAATTCGTCCATGGCAAGTGATCATCGATCGCGGGCACGCATCACTTGTTCAGCACAAAGTCCGTATCCGCTTTGTCTATCGTGAGTGCCTTGATCCAGATGTTGCGGAACCGAACGTCATGGCCCTCGGCCTGCAGTTTCAGTCCACCCGGCACGTCCGTGACGCCCTTGCCCCCGTCGTTGCCGCCGTCCAGACCGGAGTTCGGGCCGCCCCAGACCTGGCTGATGGTCTGGTTGGTGTGTGCCTTCTGGCCGTTGAAGTACATGGTCACCAGGGGCCGCTCCGTTAATTTTCCGTCTTCAAATCGGGCCGCACGGAATTGGATATCATAGGCGTTCCATTGGCCGGTGCCATTGTAGGCAAAGTAAGGGGATTCCGATTCATTGATCACTGCCCCCATACCGTGAGGTGTCTTGTCGCCATCCAGAATCTGGATCTCGTAGCGGTTCTGCAGGTACACACCGCTGTTGCCTCCGGGCTTCATGACCAGGAACTCCACGTGCAGACGGAAGTCGCGAAATTTCTTCTTGGTGACTATGTCCGCAGCACCGTACTTGCCGCCCGCAGCCGCAGGATCGTCGCTTTTCACGACCGTGCCACGATCGACAGGGTCATTCACGATCGCCCACTTGATGGGAAGCTCCGAACTGAACCGGGGGCCCTCCCAATAGGTCCATTTCTCATCCAGCATCCTGCGTGTGCCGTCGAACAGGACCTCTGCACCGCGAGGCGGTGCGGCGCCCACGTCTCCCACGTTTTTTCCTGCTGGCATCATGGTACAGGCACCGACAAACAAACAGGCTGACAATACAAAAACATACTTTCTGAGCATCGAAGTCCCTTTCAGCTTTTAACATAGGAGAAAATGTGGATTATTTTCCACCCAGGGACTATATCACATGCACAGGCCCAATTCAACAAAAAGGCAAGAAGCCTTGAGGCCAGGCAGGCCTGGATGCGTACTCTCGTTATCCGCCAAAATTTCAACCACATCAGCGATAGTCTCAGAAGGTTGCTTGACTTTTTGACGGCATCAAAAGTATACTTTGAGGCAATAGGCTTATCGGCACAATGAAAGCCGTTCAATTGTTCGATTTGAGCGCTGCATCTGCCCACGCCCAAAGGACGTGGTTTTCTTGGGTTTTATAAATTTAGGAGAGAAACTGCCATGAGTGAACACACTAACAAAGGCACATCACGTCGCGACTTTCTGAAGCATACCGGACTGATCGCGGCCACCTCGACCATTGCCGCGGGCATGATCCCAAGCCTCTACGCCGCTGAAAACAACACCATCAAAGTGGCCCTGATCGGTTGTGGCGGGCGTGGTTCCGGTGCAGCCTCTGATGCACTCAACGTCAAGAGCGGTCCCATGAAACTGGTTGCCATGGCGGATGTGTTCGAGGACCGCCTCAAGGGCAGCTACAACAACCTTAAGGGCGCCCATCGCGACAAGGTAGATGTTCCGGATGAACGCAAGTTCATCGGTTTTGATGCCTACAAGCATGCCATGGATTGTCTGTCCCCGGGCGATGTGGCCATTTTTGCCACGCCCCCTGCCTTCCGCTGGGTTCACTTCACCTATGCCATCCAAAAGGGCCTCAATGTCTTCATGGAAAAACCTGTGACCGTGGATGGCCCAACCAGCAAACGCATGCTCAAACTGGCAGAGCAGGCCACAGCCAAAAATCTCAAGGTCGGCGTGGGCTTGATGTCGCGTCACAGCCGAGCCTTCCAGGAACTCTTTAATCGCATCCAGGATGGCGAAATTGGGGACATCATTCTACTCCGCGGCTACAGGATGCATGGTCCTGGCGGCTCGTTCCAGTCCTTCGCAGCGCCGGAGGGCATGAGCGAACTGCTCTATCAGATTCGACGATTCCACAGCTTTATCTGGGCCAGCGGAGGCAACTACAGCGACTTCTACATCCACCACGTGGACCATCTCTGCTGGATGAAGAACGCCTGGCCAGTCAAGGCCCAGGCCCTGGGCGGCAGACATTACCGCTATAGCCCTGACGGTCGGCGCTATGTGGACCAGAATTTCGATACCTACGCCGTGGAATACACGTTCCCGGATGGCAGTAAATTCAATTTTGACGGACGCTGCATGAATGATTGTGCCAACATCTACTCCAGCTATGCACACGGCAGCAAAGGTCTGGCCGTTGTCTCGGCCAATAGCGACTGCGGCCTGCCCTCAAGCACCTACCGGGGACAGAATGCTGACAAGTCAAAATTGATCTGGCAATCTGACATTCCTCGTGACCAGCGTAATCCCTACCAGAATGAGTGGAACGATCTGGTGGACGCCATCCGAAGTGACACCCCCTACAACGAGGCCGCACGCGGTACCATTGCCAGTCTCGTGTCCAGCATGGGTCGTATGGCCGCGCACACAGGCCAGGAAATCACCTATGAACAGATGCTGAACTGCCCGCATGAAATGGCCCCGGGCCTGGACAAGCTGACCATGGACTCCCCTGCTCCGCTGCTGTCCAATGCCGAAGGCATCTATCCTGTGCCGCAGCCGGGTATTGTCAAGAACCAGGAATACTAAGATTTTGCACACCCCTGTGAGTGAACCGTGGCCGACCCGGGCCCATAAAGCACGCCGGGTCGGCCCCGGTCTATGTGCCACGGCAAATTCAGTGGTCTGTGACATGAACGGGACCTGGACGCCTGTGCCAAAAAGGAAAACGCCATGACGATCTCACGAAGAACATTTTGCCGGTCCGCGATTCACACCGCACTGACGATTCCCCTTATCGGGTCCGCAGTGCAAGCTTCGGACATGAAGCCTGGGGTCCGCTTCTATAAGAATCTGGCATGCGGTCACCTTGGCGTCCAGGCCAATCAGGCGCAGGCCTTGGACTATGCGGTGAAGTATGGGTTTGACAGTATCACACCGAATGCCGGCGAATTCGAGGGAAAACCATCGCAGGCCATTCGTGAGTGGCTGACTGTGATGCAGGAAAAGGGCATCCGATACGGATGCAGCGGTCTGCCCGTTGAGTTCCGCAGGGATGAAGCACGATTTAAAACCGATCTTGCACAACTGCCAAAACAGGCCAGCCTATTGCAGCAACTGGGTGTCACGCGTATGGCCACCTGGATTTTGCCCGGTCACAACGAGTTGACCTATCTTGAAAACTTCGCACAGCACAAGCAGCGTCTGCGGGACATTGCCACGGTGCTCAAGTACTACGACATTCGACTCGGTCTGGAATTCGTGGGCCCGAGAACGGCACGATCCAGAAGCCGTTTTCCCTTTGTGTGTGCACAACGCGACATGATGGAACTGGTCGAGGCGATCGACACAGGCAATGTCGGCCTTTTGGTGGACAGTTGGCACTGGTATACGTCCCACGGCACCGTGGAAGAGTTGCTTGGCCTGTCAAATCAGACTATCGTTCACGTCCACGTCAATGACGCGCCTGCAGGCATTGCAGTCGATCAACAGGTTGACAACCGTCGCGCGTTGCCAGTGACCACAGGGGTCATCGATATCAGGGGATTCATCAACGCCCTGGCAAAAATCGGCTACGACGGCCCCGTGGAATGTGAACCCTTTGACCAGTCCCTGCGCAGTGTCGATCCAGGGACCGCCCTGCAGAGGACCGCTGACTCGCTGGACCGTTTGTGGGGTCTAATCTCAGTGTAGCCCCGGCATGCCGGCCCGCAGGCATTTGTCCCATGCGTCCCTCAACCGCAACTCAGAGCAACGGCGCGAGGATGTGCATGACCCCTTCGAAAAGGCTCCGAGCCAGACCGGCCTCTGCCACCCCCACACGACAGTGCGGTTTCAGCGTATCGATCCACTGTTCGGCCTCATCAATGACGGATCCGGTATAGCACAGCAAGGCCACCTCGTAATTCAAAAACAGGCTGCGAATGTCAATATTGGCAGACCCGACCACCAGAACCTCATGATCAATCAGGACCATCTTGGCGTGCATCATGGTCGGTAAATACAGATGAATGCTGGCACCGGCGTGCTGGAGTCTTCTCAGGTAGTTGCCTCGCACAATATCTGCCAGCGGGTGATTGGATTTCTCCGGCAATAGCAAACGCACTTCAACCCCCCGACGTGCAGCCAGTTCCAGGGCCTGAGACAGGGCCTCGTCCGGCACAAAGTAAGGCGTCACAATCCACACCCGCTGCCTGGCGCCATAGACCGCGGATAAAAGCACATCATACAGGGCGTCATTGGGCACATCCGGCCCGGAAGGCACCACCTGGACCAGGCAGTGATCCCCAGAGTCTCGGCCCCCAACCTGGCCCCGCGGCTCGCGTGTCAATGTCTCACCAGAGGCAAAGGCCCAATCCTCGCAGAACACATCCACATAGTGTCTGACCGAAGGCCCCTGGAGTCGAAATGCGATGTCACACCATCGCCGGGCACTGGTTTCGGGACCAATGTAGACTTCGCCAATATTGGTGCCCCCGGCCATCACGATCTGCTCGTCCACAGCCACGATCTTGCGATGATTACGGAGGTTGGTACTCCCCCGAAAGGGCGCGTGCAGTACTGGGATGAAGTAGGCAATGCGTCCTCCGGCCTCGACCAGTGGCTTAAAAAAACGTTTGTTTGTTCCCAGCGATCCCACGCCATCCATGAGCACGCGGACCGTGACCCCCTGTTCGGCTTTGCGCGTCAGACGCTGCAAAATGTCGAGTCCAATCCGGTCCTTTTGAAACACATAGGTTGACATATAAATGGACGCCTCAGCCTCCTCAATCAAATGTGTGAGGCACTCATAGATGTGCACGTCTGTCTTGCAGAGCTCCAGTCGGTTGCCGGTCTCGGCACCCGGCATGCCATAACCCTGCAGAAGTCGATCGATCAGGGCCGCATCGTCACTGGGCATCACCTTGTCCTTGCGAATCCCCAGAACAGACTTGCGATGGGCCGTGCGACGCATCTTACGCCCGCCGAACATGAGATACAAAGGGATGCCCACGTACGGTACAAGCAAGACAATCAGCAGCCAGGCAATGGTACCCGTGGGTGTATGTTTGTGCAGGACAATATGGGTCACCAGAATAATGCCGAGTATCACACCCAACATTAACTCAAAATGAGAGAGAAACCAAAACACCGCAAAACCTCTAAATTAACACAACCCCTAACTCGCTCGAATGATTGAACTTTATCTAGTCAGGCTCAGTACAGGCCCTATATCCATTAACAGAAAAAAGTCGGTGATACAAGAATATTCAACGGGCTTGTTGCATCTCTTCGAATTCGAGGTATGATGAAGCCCTTAAATTAAACTCCCTATGATCGTATGTTAAAGTCAAAAGATTATGAACATAAGACATAATGTCATACCGCGATTTCACGGCAGTGATACCTTGACTCATAAGACAGTTCTATTCTGGGGTGTCGTCAGCCTCTATCTGAGTCTGGCCAATGGCTGTGCCAGTGTGCGCGTCACAGACCCTGCACGTACTGCCACGGAGCAGTTCCTTCTGTCTGAAGCAGCTCGGGCCGCAGTGGAACCCCTGTCCTTTCAGTCGTTACGGGGCAGGAAAGTGTTTGTTGACAGCACCTATTTTGCCCCTGCTGAAAAGGAGTTTGTCCTGGCTGAGTTGCGAGCCAAACTCCTGACCAGCGGTGTGCAGTTGGTGTCGGATCCGAACCAAGCAGTCATTGTCATGGAGGTGCGAAGCGGCGGTGTGGGCATTGACCGGTACGAAAACCTGCTTGGAATTCCTGCCATTGCTGCAGGGCCTGCAGGGCCTGTGGGATCGAGCGCCAGTTCAGCCACGGTCCTAACGCCTGAGATTGCCATTTCCAAGGCCATCAAGCAATTCAGTTTTGCCAGCGTATCGTATGTGGCATACCGTGTAGATTCAGGGGAAGTAGTGACCAGTGTGGGCCCCTCCATCGGCAGGGCATATCGTGACGACTACTGGTTCCTGGGCATGGGCCCGCGTACCCTGGGTACCATTCCACCTGTGGACCACCAGCCGCTAGACTAGTGCTGCGTCAAATATTCCCCTACTTACCCTCAAAAATCCGGCATGAAAAAGACACAGAAATCCAACTGGAAAAAATGGCAGCGACGATTGATCCTCGCAGTGTGCCTACTGGCCCTGATGGTCCTGGGCCTGCACAGTCTGCTCAAGAGTGACCTTCCCAGAGTGGGATTGCTTCGAATTCTAACCACAAAATTCAAGCTCGAGACCTCGATAAAGACGCTCCAGGTCAACTGGAATGGCACCACACGGATACGCAATCTCCAAGTGATCCAATCCCAATACCCCTTGCCGCTTGTCACAGTAGAAGACCTGACCATGTCTCACACAGCCCTCATCAGAATGCTGCTGACGCGACAATTCAATCTCAATACCCTCACCGTAACAGGCCCGCACCTGAACATCCAGCAGGCCCAGTCCGGCGTGTGGAATATCCAGGCGCTGGCTGAGGCCATACCCGCGTCCACAGGATCGAGGCATGAAGGTCCGTCCCCACTGGCCTTGCCAGACATCACCCTGGATCGGGTTGAATTAACGATTACGGATGCCATTGGCACAGTCGTTCGGTTTGAGAACAGTGCGTTCAAAGGCAGGGCACGGGCGCCAAAAACATGGACATTCTCAGGCAACCTTGGCCAGGGCCTTCAACTCGAGGGTGACATTGCTTTGGACCCCGCACTGTCACATTCAGTGCGTCTCAAGTACACAGACCTGGACAGCCTGGTCAACAGCCACGTCAAGGCTGACTTGAACAACTTCACCCTGGAAGGACACTGGCGAGGTCGTATGGAGGCTTCGGGGCTGTGCGGCACGCTGCGTCTGGACAGGGCCAGCGCAGACACATTTTCCAGCCAAGGGGAAGTGGATATTGAGGCCAATCTCCAGGACGTAAAGGCCTCGGTCAAGGGATTGACCTGCAGTCTGACCGCAGATCCAAACCACCCGGTGACTCTGGAGTCCGGCCAAATTCGCTGGCAGCGTGAAGAGAACAGGCTGTCCATGGACAAGGCATTTGTGACAGGATTCGGAGGCCGCCTCACTGTGCAGGCCACCCTGCCCGTGGCCAACCCGTTGGAGATGGAGGCCGTATTGACACTCTCCGACCTGGACCTGGCCAGACTGCCTCGACTTTTCCCTTTGATTGAGGGTCTTCACGGCAAGGCATTCGGCACACTCAAAACCCACATCACCCTGCCCGAAGAAAAAGCCCTTGAGCCGCTGAGAATCACGCTCGCGCTGGACCTCCAGGAAGGTCGATTTAAACAGGCCCAGATCCGGTCCATCCAGGCCACAGGCTATGTGGGACCGCAACGCTGGCTGGTGGATCAGTCTCACATTGCCCTGCTCAATGGCAACCTCCACTTCTGGATCAGGTCTACACAACATGCTGACGAGCGTCTGACCTATGTGAACACGGATTTCAATGATATTGACCTGAAGCAGGCCTTGCAGACCCTTGAAGTGGATACCAAAAAGGCCGTGGGTAAGGCTTCAGGTAAGGGCATGATGGTCACAGGGTCGAAATCCGGCATGACTGGAGTGTTGGATATCACGGTCAAGGAGGCCGACCTGCTCAACACCCTGGTGATTGGCACGTTATACAATGCCCTGAGTCTCAATCTACTCAATTCCAAGGCACCGACCGGCCAGGGCAGGGCCAGGCTAACCCTGGAACAGAACACCCTGCGTCTCACTGAATTTGAATACTTCAACCGCGGCATTGAGGTTCGCGGTACAGGGTCAGCCCAGGATATCAGCCTGGGAGACATGACGCCAATCCAGGGCACAGTCATGGCATCCAGCCGCCCTCTAAAAGGCCTGAAACTGCCAGGCATATCCGACCTTGACCAACTGTTGACGTCTCTGCAAAAAGGAACAGCCACAGTCACCATTGAAAATACTTTGAAAGATCCCAAAGTATCAGTCGTTCCCTTTGCCCAGGTTCAAGGTATAATGAAGCAAATCCTGTGGATTCAGTTGAAACCTTCAAACAAGAAACGCTGAGGATCAGAAGCTTCAAAATGAACGTAAAGAACAGTCAAACCGAATCGACTCACCTGGGACTCAGGTCAGGCCAGAGACTGGGGAAATACCAGCTCATCAAGCACCTGGGCACAGGCGGCAGTTGTGAAGTATGGAAAGCCCGTGACTCGGTCGAAGACATTGATGTGGCCCTTAAAATCCCCTTGATCGGGGTTAATGGCAAACGTGACAACATGCAACTCTTCCGGGAGATCCGATTGGTCAGTCAGTTGCGCCATCCCAGTATCCTGCGAACCAAGAACGCGGACATCATTGACGGACACCTGGTCCTCGCCACAGAGGTTTCCATGGGTACACTCGACGATCGGTCCCGGCCCATGGCTCCGAGTCGTCTTTTTCCCATTATGATTCAGGTTCTGGATGGCCTGGCCCACGCACACGCCCACAAGGTGGTCCATTGTGATGTCAGCCCCACCAATATCTTCCTGCTGCCGCAGGGGCGAGCCGCACTGGGCGATTTTGGCATCAGCCTGCGCATCCAGGGACGCATGACCACAATCGACGACTTTGGCACGCCCGGCTATGTGGCTCCGGAACAGGCGTACGGTCGCCCCACCTACAGCAGTGATTGTTTTGCGGTGGGTCTCATTTTTTACGAGTACATTACAGGCGTACTGCCCAGATGGCCCTTTAACTGGCCATTCAAAGGGTATCAGCGACTCCGGGACAAGACCAGTCAGACCTTTGTCCAGTTCCTCAAGCGAGCCCTGACCCTGGACCCGGACAAACGTTACACCCACGCCAATGACATGCTGTGCGCATTTATGGAGGCGATCCCGCAGAAATTCCAGGCGTCTCCGCTTGGCAGACCAGTCAACGGCACTCGACCGGATTGGGTCAAGATGCGTAGAGAGGCCTTTCAACGAAAATACGGTCAGATTCTAAACACACACCATGTCTGTAAACACTGCAAAGAACCCATGTCAGAGGCCATGCTGGCCTGCCCCTGGTGTGGCGCCGCAGACCACCGCTTTGACCAGACCACACAGTTTGATTACTATTGTGACCGATGCCACAGGGGGATGCTCCCTGAATGGAAATTCTGCCCTTGGTGCTATGGCCCGGGTTATGAACCATTCAAATCAGAACCAGTGACAGGGCTTCGTTTTCATGGCCACTGTGAGCATTGCCACGGAAAACTGATGCGCTTCATGCGTTACTGTCCTCACTGCCAGCGAAAGATCGTTCAGCCATGGCCGCTCAGGAGCATGCCGGAGGTGTGCGGCCATTGTGAAGGGCCCGTGGACAGCCACTTTTGGCGTTTCTGTCCCTGGTGCGAAAAAGACCTTGTTCAACACAGCTAAGAGACCTCTTCATGGAAACTCCCTTTCATATGATCTTGCCCCTGCGATGGGGCGTCGCCAGTGACGTCGGTCAAGTCCGGACCCACAATGAAGACGCGTACGCTATTGAACCGGAAGCAGGCCTGTTTCTGGTCAGCGACGGTATGGGCGGTCATCAGGGCGGTGAACTCGCCTCCGAAATCGTGACCCAGGACCTGCCCCCAGCCATTGAAATCGCGATGACGGACCTCACACTGAAAACTCCCCGGGCCATCCGCCGCATACTGAACAAATGGATCGCAGAACAGAGCCGACAGGTCCGTTTGGAAGGCCATAGTGAGAGTGGATTCAAGGACATGGGTGCCACTCTGGTCCTGGCCCTGTTTGTCAAGGGCCGGGCCTATATCGCAAATCTGGGCGACAGCCGCGCCTATCGTTTCCGGGGAGGACGCCTGAAACAATTCAGCAGAGACCACTCTGTGGTTGCAGAACTCGTGGAGCAGGGCCACATCACACCGGAGGAAGCCCAGACCCATGAAGACCTGGGCGCCATCACCCACTATGCAGGTATGGACGAACACGCCTTGCCGCACGTGCGTTCCTTTGCGCTCAAGCCTGGCGACCGCATCCTCCTCTGCAGTGATGGACTGACTGATATGCTGAGCGAAACAGCCATCGCAGCCACACTCGCCCAGGAGCCTGACAATCAGATGGCCTGCCACAGTCTGGTTGAACAGGCCAATCAGGCGGGCGGCCACGACAACATCACCGTGATCATTGTCGAATCACTCTGATAGCGCATCAGAGCATGATCCTCAAACAAAAAAGACAAAAAACCAGGCTCAGGCTATCGCAAACTCCCCATTGATTCTACTTTAGGCCTCATTGTTCATAACACCCTCCAACCGCCTTAAATGGCTGAAAAACGAATGTTTCCTGCCCTTGATATCCGGCAATCTTGAAATAGATAAAAAAAATACCAGACCAAACAACATCTTTAATTAAAAAATGGCTGTGTCCTGATATAATACAGATAGCCCATTTTACCATTTACTATGTTATTTTATTTACCCTTATTAGTTTTAATAAATTGAATTATTCTGAATAAACGTAATTTCTGAGTCAGGCCTCCATAATAACGAACGCAGGTTGCTCAAATAAAAAAGCCCCAACCAACGAAAGCGAGGCCATCAAACACGGGCAAGAGAAAGGGACTTACATGAAAGCGAGACTCATTAAATCTACACTACCCCTTGTATTTGTGCTGACATCTTTGACTATGGCCGCCGCTCCATTGGGTCCACCACGGGCTGTATTGGGGGAAAAAAACTGGGGTATCGGCGCAAACTTTGGATTCCAAAGTATGGATTTGGAGGCCAAGGGCACCTATTACGAGCAGATTACAAGTCAGGTACGAAAAGAGACCCCTAATACCCTCAAAATAAAGGATTTTGAATCTACCTCTGCATTTCTCCAAATCGGCCTGGGCCTGGCGCAAAACTGGGATATCTACGGCTGTATTGGTGCAAATAACGCCAAGGGAGATGCCACAGTCGAAAGCCCATCACAGCCAAATACTTTCGGGTTTGGGAACGGCGAAACCTTTGGTATTGACAACAAGCATGACCTTGCCTGGGGCGTAGGGACTCGGTTTACCCTGAAAAAATACGACACCGTGGATTGGGGCGGCCTCGTCCAGATGACCTGGCTCAATCCCAGAGTCGGTGCCTCTCAGTGGACCAGCGTCAATGATTCAACATATCGCATTAACGGCGACTGGGACCTGGACTATTGGGAAATCATCGCAGCCTTTGGCCCCACGATTTACTATGAAAATATCGCCTTTTATGGTGGCCCCTTCATCCAAATCGTCAGAGGAGATATGACCCTTGATGGTGCCTATGTATACCAAAACAACAGCAACACAGGCACCGCTTCTGCGTCTCAGGACTTGGAAGAAGAATCCATGATCGGCGGGTACGCAGGCATGATGTGGGATCTCACAGACCGCATGCTTATCCATGTGGACGGACGGTTCACAGCCAATGCCTGGGGCGCTGGCATAGGTATCCTACTGCGTCAGAAGTAACATAAGGGTAATGCTAGCCAAGTGAAGCACTTGGCCAAATAGGTTCCGGGTTCACAGTTGACAGCATGAACCAGGATTTCTGATCGTCAATCGTGAACCGACACTTCTGCTGCAAATGGCTAAAGTGCTGCAAATAGGGGTCCATGCCCAGGGGACATGGTAGTGATCTGCCCCTGAAAGGGGCTTATAAATGCTCGTCATTGCGAACAACCTTTGAAGCCATCATCTATTGTTTAAACATCACACGAGTGTGCTTTACCCGGCTCATAAGGTTGACTGGTTTCGCACGGTATCCAGGGAAGACTGGCACCTACTTGCCGCAGGTGTAGTTTTTCTGACACCGCAGGTTCTAAGCCTGGACAGGCAAAGGATCCATCAGACTATCTACGGATGCGCATTATTTTCAACCCACACAATTCCGCGCATGCCGTCTACCTCATCAAGATGCCCAGGCTCGGGAGCCGTTTGGCTTCAGGGTGTGTGAGAAGTCCTGCAACCCTTGCCATGTGAGGCCAGGGGCTGGTGTCAGGAAACAATGCTTTACCAGTCACGACAACAGACGCTGCCAATCTCAGCTTTTTACGGCGCGCGAACCTGGAACTGTGGCCCAGATCCGCTTTGACCACAATACTTCACTTGTCTATCGCATGACACAAGCTAATCATTTCACAGGCACAGTGAT
>JAIPFM010000178.1 GCA_021736645.1 Phycisphaerae bacterium
ATTACCATGGGAGAGAAAACCCACAAAGGCTCCAGAACCAATCTGCTGGGACCCGCGCCAACGGCTGAGATAAAAGACCTGTTTTCCAGCGAACTTCAGGTCACGGATCGAACGCCGCCCACATTCCTGACGCATGCCCAGGATGATCGGGTCGTGTCACCTGACAACAGTCAACTGTTTTACAGGGCACTGCTGGCCCACAACGTGCCCGGCCATTACCGCAAACTTCCTTCAGGAGATCACGGATTGAACGGCTACAAGGGTCCCATGTGGGATGCGTGGCAGGCCGCATCTCTAAAATGGCTCGCTGCGCAGAAGATCATCCCGCAGCCCGACGCCCTGGACGCAAGTCAGTCCATATCCATGACGGCCCTGCCAGAGTATGACACACTGGCAAAAGGCGTACACCAGGTGCGCCTGCTGCCGGGGCACAAGTCATTTGTGTTCACCCTGTACGGCGTGCCCGGTGACCTGGGCACGGTCCAAGAACTCGTCCGTGTCATGCAGGATGAGCGACTCGGCAATGGTTTTGACCCGGGGCCCGGCCCGCACCCGAACACCAAACCGATTTACGACTACCTGGCCACTGTGGGCTGGCCCGTGGTCTGTTATCCGGGCGGTGACATGCAGGTCCGGGGTGGACGCGGCGTGCTGGGACGCGACAATGAAACCGCACTGCACGCCATGGATCAGGCTGGCCTGTTCACCGCAGTCCAGCTCGGCGAGTGGGGCTACTACTTCCACAACCTGGCATCCACGGAATCCTGGTGGCGTGCCAATTTCGGCCAGAACTTTGACACCTACAAACACCTGATGAAACCTGCAGGGCTGGCCGGCTATGATCAAAGACCGACCAGCAAGCAGGCCTGTTATGACGCATTGAAGGACTACTTCACCAGCAAAAGCCGTGACCTGCTCGGACGCGTCATCAGCGTGACAGGGCATTCTCACTATGAAGCCTATGCCGCCGAATGGGGCACGCGGTGTATCGGGCTGGAGGTCGGCGAGAATATTGCATTCACGCAATCCAAGCTCGCATTCGCGCGGGGCGCTTCCCGGCAGTGGCAAAAGCCGTGGTCCGTGCAGGTCAGTCCCTGGTTTTCCGGCGCCTGCACCACCCGCGGACCGCTGCGCCTGCAGGGCCAAGATGCCCGGGGATTGGATGCCGGGCACTCGCTCAGCTTTTACGAACGCATGTGGCTGCACGCCTGGTTTGCCGGGGCCGCCATGGTGACACCGGAAAACAGCATTGCCATCTTCTTTGAAGCACCCAGGGCCCCCTGGACACTGACCTCGCACGGGCGCAAAGCCGCAGAGGTCTTTGCGGTCATGCAGGCCCATGACCGCGGCGTGCCGTACACGCCGGTGGCGATCGTGTTGGATCATCTGGCAGGCTACAACGGGTACATGGACAAACCGTGGGGCATCTTGCCACCCACGGCCGGGGATCGCGAGGTCCGGGACCTGTTCGATGCTCAATTGTTTCCAAGCAGCGACCACATTCATGCCAATCCGTTCCCTCACAATCCGGAGCTGAGCTACCTGCGTCCCACGCCGTATGGTGAAATGTTCGACGTGCTGCTGACCAGTGTGCCGCCCGAAATCCTCCCCTCGTATCCCGTGATCCTGCTGACAGGTGACATCGAATTTGATGATGCCTTTCTCAGTGAACTGGAAAAGTCGCTCCGCCGGGGCAGTCGAGTGCTGATGTCGCCCCGCCACCGTGAGACGCTGGGCACCGAGTTCGAACGTGTCTCGCGCCAGGGTGACGTGGAGATTCTCGAACCCTGGACCCACCCAGTCACAGGTCGCCCCGCGGCCATTTCAAATGATCGACTCTCGCAACTGGTGCAGGAATTGCTCCCCATCGAAATCACTGGGGACGCCATTCAATACCAAGTCAACCGAACTGCCCGGGGCTGGATCGTGGAGCTCGTCAACAATGCGGGCGTGACCAAGACACGCAACCAGCCTGCGGTCATTGACGACACTGCCGTGGCACACGTGCAACTGAAACCCAGGTTTCCCTGCAAGACCGCCACGGAATTACGCGCCAATCGGAGTCATGACCATCCCGGTGTGCTCGATCTGGAGATCGGGCCCGGCGCAGTCGAGTTTGTGGAATTTCGATGAGTGTAAGGCAAATTGGCAGACCTCGGACCTGCGTATAAACAGCCAGATAATGTCGTACCTGGATTCGTAACGTGAAGCAGGGCCTATGCCGAGAGATCAGCACAGGCCCTGCCATGATCAAGGTCAAAACTTGCTACAACATCAAAACAAAAACTTACCCGTTTGCGTTTTATTCGAACGGTTTGTAGATTGACTGTGTCTTACCTGCCAGTCCCAGGGCCTCTCCGGCTGATAACGCACGGCTGTAAATGCGCACCTCATCAATCTGCCCGGTGAACCAATGGCTGGGTGCAGCCCGGAGAATCCCACCAATGGTCGTCGTGTCCAGTGCCATCGTCCCCCGGGTGTAGTTGAAATCTCCACCGTCGAGAAGTCCGTCGATGTAGAGCCTTGCCGTTCCATTGTCGTCCACCCAAGCGATATGGTGCCAGGTGTCGTCAAAGGGTTGTGCCTGGGAAAGCGGATGGTTCAGTGTCGTACCGGCATCGGGCCGGATGTACCCAGCGAACTGCCCGGTAGGCGTGGCAGAGTTATGCGTCCCCAGGTTGAGCAACGGGTTGTTGGTGGTTGTCGAAGCCTCGGAGAAGACCCGCATGTCGTTCTGGGGACCGCCCTTGACCCACATGGCGACCGAGTAGGCGTTGTCAGTGCCGTTGTTGTAGATTGGCAATCCGCTGTTCTGGGTGACTACCACCATATCATCTACACCGTCAAAGGCCAGTGCGCCGCCTACCTTGCCAGCGACCCACTGCGCGCCACCCACGACGTCGCCATAATTGTTATTGCCGGAACCGTCAGCCGCGGTAGCCCCGGAATTCTCGTCAAAGCTGAAATACGCAACCAAACCGTTCGTACCGGGCTCTGTCGGTACCACCAACTCACCCGGCTTGGAATAAAGCCGTATCTCATCGATATACAGCATCCCCTCAGCACCAGCACCTTCCACACCGATGGTCAGGCTCGTGACATTTTGCAGATTGCCGGCCACTGTGGACAGATCAATGATCCAGGCCTGCCATCCCGCTTGGCTGATATCAGGGGCTCCAGTGATCTTGGCACTGTTGATCTTCGCATAAAGCTGACCGGTATTGCCCACTGTACCGTGGACCATAAGTGACAGACTCTGAATACCACCGACAGTCCAATTCTGCGGCATATCAAAGGTTCGCTGCGTCTCGGACGCCGCACCGCCGGTGTTGTCGTAATAAAGCGGCATGGATTGCGATCCGCCGTAGACAATCGTGGTCTCCATGATGGAGCCGCCAAAATAAGGACTGCCTGGCCCCCAGATGTCATGGCCGACACCGGATCCAGTACCATTGCCTGGATAGTCGACCGGGAAGTACTCATCCGCAGAGTAGCCATACCCATCATACCAGGCCTGGAACGGGCGATCCGGACTGAGGTTGCCGTAACTCTCGAAATCTTCCACAACCAAGGAATCCACGGTACTAAAACTCCACACCGGGCCTGCCCACAGGGAGGGGTCCTCAGTCTCATTGACTTCATCTACCCTCCAGTAGTAGGTGGCACCCATTTCAGGATCAAACGAAATCAGGTCAACACTGTTTGTGTTCGTTGAAACTGAGGCTGCAGACCCGTCGACAATGGCATTCGGGTCTTGACTCAGAGAGATGCTGTGCTGACCGGCTTCACGGCCTGCTCGCCACGTGGCGATGGCGTCCGGACGAATATTCGCAGCGCCATCGACTGGTATTGGGGTGCGTGCAAATACCGGGACACCGTAGAACTGGAGTTCAGCCACACCGTGCTGCTGGAGTATGCCGCCCCAGTTGCCCAGGATGCTAATTTTGACAAATTTGGCCGGCACGGAGCCAAAGTCAATGGCCTGAGGCTCGCTGTAGGTAGGCTGGCCAGGGGCTCGATCGATTGGCGTGGACTCTGCAAGCGTTGTCCAGTTTTCGCCATCCACAGAGTATTCAATTTTGGCGTCTTTCATACCCCAGCCAATAAAGCCCTCGGAACTGCTGTTGGAGTTCCATATCAACATCTGATCGAGTTTCTCGATGTTCTCGAACTCGACCATCAGCCACGGATCGAGATCAGGCGAAGCGCTGAGCCACATGGTATCGCTGTCTGTGCCATGCGCGTTGCCGACAAGACCGGAGCCGTTGACAATCATACTGGTTGGATTCAGAGCAATGAAACTCGATGCTGTGACACGATTGACGTCCACAGGAATCATGATGGAATAGGGCTCGGCTGTGAAATTCCAGACTTCACCCTTGAAGACTGTATTGTCCGGTGCGCCATTGACCTCATCCACGCGCCAGTAGTAGGCCTTGCCAAACGCCATCCTGCCCGGATCATAGGTATTCACATCCAACACCGCCAGAGGCGTGGTCCCTGCATTGACATCCTCAAAGCTGTCACCGAAGTACACATGATGCTTCACTGCATACGCGCCGGGCGTCCATGACAGCTCGCTGTCACGAAGCACATCTTCCCCGTCGTTGGCGGGCACGGGATTCTTGGCCCCTGTCTTGTTGGGCGCGATGGCTGCCAGTTCACTTTCTGTCAGCGCATGATCGAGAATCCAGACCTCGTCAATCAACCCTCCAAAAAAGCTGCCGCCGCCTGTGATATTACCATCATGGGCCTTCGATTGTCCGATGACATGCGCGATGCCATTGTCATCAGAGCGGGCATTTAATTGAGCACCTGGGCCCTTGCCGATCAACTGTCCGTCCATCCACATCTCGAACTTGTCGTCTTCCTGACCTGCACCACCGCCTCTGACGACTGCAGCCACGACATGCCACTCATTGGAACCGATCGGGGCAGAGATAAAGGTGCCTGTCCATTGGGGTGTATAGTCCGCAGGATTCCATCCGCCAGCATAGGCCAGACCTTCATGGACATAGATGTTCAGTCCTCGCGTGGTACCGCCTTCTTCAAACACGACCTGTTTCTCTGTTTTGGTCACATCCGCGCAGTTGAATACCGCAATGACTGTCAGATTCTGGTGTACGGCTGTATTGATAAAGGCCGAGTCCGGGATGTGGACCCCGTCACTGGTCCCATTGAACTGCATGGCCATACCGCTCAGGCCGTCCACGACCTGGGGTGCCCCAATGATATTGCCTGTATTGCCAGCAGGAGAAGCGTCTGAGGCATCCTCCAGCAGATAGACGTGACCATCACTGACACTGCCCGGATCGATCTGTACCAGTGACTGCGCCAGGGTATTCCCAGCGAGCAGGCCCAACACCAGGAGCAGGGTTATCTGAAATTTTCTTCTCAACATAATGAGTCCTCCAACCATTAAAGTAGTAAAATTCACGTTCCATGATACTTGACCACGAACCGAAAACATGCCAAATAGTGTTTAGGTTTCCGAGGATAGGGAGCGAGCGATGAAATGACGGTTTCGAAATTCAGGACGTGAATGGGGAAATACTGTCCAGACCTCAAAACATGCCATGCACGTATCGCGTCTTCTACAGAATTGCCTCCCAGGCAACCTACGTTCTGACAACCATTATAGAGAACCCCCCGGTAAAATCCAAAAACAAAAACACCTCACCGGCATATTTTTTGGGCACAAAACCCCACAGACTTCGGGTCTATGGCTGCAGCGCGGCTTTTACGCGATCAAGGTTCTCTTGGGCCTGGGAATCATCAGGATCAATAGACAGCGCCGCTTCAAACTGGGCCACAGCCTCTTGCAGGCGACCCTGTCCTGCATAGGCAGCGCCCAGGTTGCTGCGCGCCTCTGCATGGTTCGGGTCGCAGCGCACCGCCCGTTCCAACAGGGACTGGGCTTCGACGAATCGCTGCCTTTTTCCCAGGACCGTGCCCAGCATGTTCAGTGCACCCACGTGGTTG
This sequence comes from Phycisphaerae bacterium, assembly GCA_021736645.1. GTDB lineage: Bacteria > Planctomycetota > Phycisphaerae > Sedimentisphaerales > Anaerobacaceae > JAIPFM01. The sequence continues at coordinate 5,983 of JAIPFM010000178.1, forward strand.
GGATCGATCTGAATGGTACGTCGCAGTTCCGTGACGGCTTCGCTCTCCTGTCCAGCCCTCAACAGACTTCGAGCCAGATTGTAATGAGCGTGAGTGAAATCCGGCTGCAGCTGTATGGCCTGTTGATACTCCGCCTGAGCGTCTTGACGGCCCAGCCGTTCATAGGCAATACCCAGGTTGTTGTGTGCGCCGGCATGCGAGGGATCTGCAGCCACCGCCTGCCTGAACTGGGCAGCAGCCTCTGTCAGCTTGCCCTGCTTGAGGAATTCTGTGCCCAGACGATTGTATACGCGCGCGTAGTTGGGTTGGGTCTGGCCCAATGCCCGGGAGGCTGCCATGGCTGCAGCGTCCACTTGAGGAGAACGCGGCACCCCATGCGCCAGCGAAGTATGGCCTGCGTCGAGATCGGCGAGGATCTTGTGCAGCGCTTCAGCAGCGACACGGCACCCTGCAGGCGAGGGATGGAGTTCGTCCCCGGCACTGTACTGCAACCGTGGATTGACAGTACGTGCCGATGCCTCACGGTGCTGCCGAAAGAATTCCGAGAGTCGAACCGAGGGGAGGCCCACCATCGCTGCCAGGTGTTCGACCACGAGCTGATCCCCATCCTGGGGCATGAAACAGACGTCCTCGATGCGGTCATCCAGAAAGCGAGGCCAGATGGCGACCAGTGCCTGAAATCCGTGGCGATCAGCGAGTTCTCTGAATCTTTGCAGTCCCCGGGCCACATTGTTGCCACCAATGGCGTCCTGATTCCAGCGTACAGGATCTGTTTCTGCTTGAAAGTGAAACAGATTGAATTGAATGCTGGCCAGGCGAAAAAGGTGGGATCTCTTAAACAACGCCTTGACGAACGCCGGACGATCCGCTGCTGCGCCCAGGGGGAACGCCTCACGGTTGAAATTGTCATAATCGTTTTCTACAAAAACCAGGACAACCACATCCGGATCGAATTGCAGCCCCTTGGTCCGGAGTAGTTCGACTTCAGCCAGCGTGCAATAGGCACTCACGCCAAAGTTGAGAACTTCAGTGGACCCCTGGGGGTAGAGGCCCTCGAGCTGACGCCCCAGAGTGTCCTCTTCACGCAGTCCATAGCCCTCGACCACCGAATCTCCCAGCAGCAGGACGCGTCGGACCCCTTCGGGCTTGCTGAGCGTACGTTCTGCATCGCGCTGACCATGGGAATTGGTCCGTTCGTAGGTTTGAATGAAATCCGGACGGCTGTGACGGCAGTTGGCCTTTAGCTCAAATCCCAGGATCGGATTGGTGGAACGTTTGTAGAAACAGTCATAGGCATCAAGTTCAATGGGTTTCAGGCCCGGTGTCAGACCAAAGATCCGAACCATGGCCTCGCCTGCAAGCAGTGCAAGCAGAACTGCACACACCGCCACCAGGGGTTTGGCCAGTGTGAAATACAGGGCTTGTGACTGTTTCACTGATGCCATGCTGCGTCCACCAATCGTATGTGTTCCTTTAAACCGGTCCTAAGATGTCATGTCCGACTTGCCCCCCATTATGGGTGATGCGTGCATGGCATCAAATGATTTTTTAAAGAATAATTTTTGGAATCACGACACCCCCCTGTAACCTTGCCAAGTGACCGCGGCACTGCATCTTCAGCGTGACAATACAGTGTGTCCCGTGCCTGACACATCGCTCGACAGTGTGGCCGTGCGCTGTGCCTGTAAACAAGAAAAAAATGAGATTGGAGTACCACGCATGAGCAAGGCAAAAAAAGTCAGTCTGGCAGTAGTGACCATTTTGTGGTTAGCCGGTATGTGTCTGGGTCAAGGCAAGGCCCCTGCAAAAAAACAAGGCAATCGGGCCAAAGCGTCTGCAGAACAGCAGGCATGGCAGGAAAAACTTCAAAAGATGACCCCTGAACAGCAAGAGGTGGCCAAGGCCAAAAGGGCCTTTGAAACGACGGTTGCCCCGTGGCGTGCAGTGCGCTTGATGGCCGTAGAAGAAAAGGCTGTTAAAACCCTGGCTGCCATTGATCAGGTCATTGCCAGTAAGGAACAACAACTGGCCAAAAGACTGGCGACCCTGGAAGCCGGTAAAGCAGGTGCCAAGGCCGATGCGAAAAATCAGGCAGACAAAAAGGCTGCACGCAAGACCAAAAAACCGCGGGCAGCCAAGTAAGCCGCTCCAACCACACCGTCGTGTTGACCCGTCTGGCCTGGAGATCCTGCCCGGGCTCACTGCATGGGCCGGGGCAAGGTTTCCTGCCTCTTCATCCAGTTCTCGTGCAGCGAGGTCAACGCTTCCACGATCTCCGGGTGATTGCCTGACTGATCCTCGGTTTCCGTGCGGTTCTCCGACAGGTTGTACAGGTGCCAGGGCCCTTTGCGTTCTCGCACCACCTTCCAGTCGCCCCGGATCACGGCCTGTGTGTTGCTATGGTTGAAGTAGTAGACATGGTCACGCGCCTGCTGACCGCCTGTAATCACCGGTACGAGACTCAGGCTTTCATGCCGGGCAATGGGTTTCCCGCCAACCTCCAGAGGATAGGCTGCATCGGCCAATTCCATGCAGGTGGCCATCAGGTCGACCAGGTGACCTCGCTGGCGTGTGATCTGTCCGCGATAGGTCATACGCGCAGGCCAGTGCATGATACAGGGCGTGCACGCGCCCCCTTCGTGGACATTGGACTTGTAACGCCGCAGCGGCGTATTCTGTGCATTGGCCCAGTTGTGCCCTACACTGCCGTACGTGAGTGGTCCGCCCATGGGCACGTCAACCTGGTCGCCGATCGCAATCGTCTTGTTGTTTTCCCTGGCCCAGGCCTGCACATTGGTCGCAGTGCCCCAACCATTGTCGCTGAGGTGTTCGGAGCATGCCCCGTTGTCATGCATGTAAACGATCAGCGTGTTATCGAGTTGTTCAGTCCTCTTCAAGGCCGCGACAATCCGCCCCACTGCCCTGTCCATGTGGTCGACCATGGCCGCATACACAGCCATGTTGCGGATGTGCCACGCCTTGTCGTCCACGGAGTCCCACGGTGCAACCCCGGGTTCCATGGGGGGTAATGGCCAGCGGTCCCGATCGATGATGCCCATCTTCAACATCCTGGCATAGCGGTCCTTGCGGAGCTGTTCCCAGCCGCCTTGATACCGTTCGATATACTTTTGGACCGTCTTTTCCGGGGCGTGCAGGGGCCAGTGCGCAGCCGTGAATGCCACGTATTGGAAAAACGGCTTATCGTCAGTCGCGAAGGCCTCGATCTGTTTGACAGCCTCTTCGCCGATCCTGTCCGTATAATAAAAGTCTTGGCCGTCTGGTGCCACGAATTCAGTATTGCGTGTCAGGGCCGGAGGCTTCCAATACGAACCGGCGCCGCCCAGGGTCCCGTAAAAGTGATCGAAGCCCCGCTGGATCGGACCGTTCTTGAGCGGATTGTCACCCAGGTGCCATTTACCGACCATGGCAGTCTGGTAGCCGGCCGGCTTGAGCACCTCTGCAATGGTCACCTGCTGGTCGCTCAAACCGCTGCTGTACACGCCGCTCATCAGCGTGGCCCGTGTGGGCCAGCAGCGGGCCGTGTTATGGAACTCAGTGAAGCGTAGTCCGTTGGCAGCCAACGCGTCCAGATTCGGGGTCTCGATCTCACCGCCGAAGCAGCCCAGATCGGAGAATCCCATGTCATCTGTCAGCACGATCAGGATATTCGGGCGCTCCGCCGCCGAGGCTGCAGCCGCCATGGCGAGAAGGCCCACGAAGGTTATGACATACAGGGCAGCGCTGCGCCCCCCCAGGAGGTGAAAGACTGTACGACTCAACATTCCATTTTCTCCATCAATTTGTTACTGGTTGTCTGGCTTCCACCGGAACATCAGAACCTTGGCTTTCCAGTCCTCCTCCAGAAAGAGGACATACTCGCCGTTGCTGCGCTGGTGCACACAGAGACACTCACGTATGTCCTGCAGGCCGATGCGTCCCACGTCACTGTCCGGTTCCATCCAGCCGACACGCGCGCCGGTGTCGAGTCGAAAGACCTCGATATGGCCCATGGCAAAGCCAAGGTCTTTTGAGTCACCTGTATAGGGCACAAAGAGGTCTTCGATGTCCTGCTGGACCCACTTGTCCACGCCCGTGCCGGCAAAGGAATTGCCCAGCCAGGAACAGGTGACCTGATCGAGTGGACCGACAGCGGCAAAGGCCAGGCCTGTGGTTAAAGCAAACAGAAGCCGTGTCAAGGATCTTATCATGGACATGAATTACCTGATCTATCTGTTGGATACCGCGATTGGCTGTTTTGTGCGTGCGCCATGCACGAACGCTTGCGTTTGAACTCGGAACTGTCCAGCATGCGGGTGAGGATACACACTTTCGTACAGCAGGTGCCAACCGACAACCGCATTGAGCAGGGTAAAAAACGGTCGAATTCCGTGGGGTGCGGCATTTCCCATAACTCAGCCCTTGACTGACAAAAGCGTCTCTGATTTCAAAACAAAAATGTAGTATAGCAAAGAGACCGAAGCCCTGCAACACCAGAAAGTGACAGACCATCGGACACCTGACGCACGCACCACACATCGCAAGGCCATACCGTCCCGGGGCACGAGGAACCTTGCAATTCCGGGAACTTATGATATGATAGAGCAGATAGTCAATATCCGTCGTTTTAACCTTCATCTACTTGATTTGAGGAGTGCTTACCATGACACGCCAACACCGTGTTGCAGCAACCAGTCTTTGCCTGATGTTCAGCATCCTTGCCCTGGCTCAAGGGGACTCCAGCCTCTCTCCCTCTCTCATCCACGAGATTCAAACCCAGTTCGAATTGGACACGCACGCACGGGCCATGCAGAATGCCCTGACCAGTGTGGGCATCAAGGATCTGTCTGAAAACCGCGAGGTCCTGGCCAGCCACAATACGACCTTCAGCCACAAGATCGAGACCAAGGGCATCAGCAACCAGAAGAGCACGGGGCGCTGCTGGATGTTTGCAGGATTCAATACATTGAGACCGGTGATCCTGAAGAACCTGGAGCAGGACAGCTTCGAGTTTTCCCACATCTACCTTCAATTCTGGGACAAGTTTGAAAAGGCCAATACATTTCTGGAGAACATCATCGCGTCCAGAGACAGGGATGTGCTGAGCCGGAAAGTCACCTTTCTCATGAAGTCGCCCTGCCCGGACGGCGGCTACTGGGAGAACTTTGCAGACCTGGTCAACAAGTACGGCGTCATCCCTGAAGAGGTCATGGCTGAGACGGCCAGTTCGGAATCCACCGGTCAGATGACCAACACGCTGGACCGTATTCTGCGCAAGCACGCAGGCATGATGCTGGATGGATATCACAAGGACAAGTCAGTGTCACACATGCGTGCAAAAAAGAAACAGGCCCTGGCTGAGGTTTACAGGGTCCTGGTGCTGAATCTCGGCCAGCCGCCCAGAGAATTCACGTGGCGTCACAAGATCAAGGTGGAAAAAGATGAGGATGAAGGCGAGGA
>JAIPFM010000179.1 GCA_021736645.1 Phycisphaerae bacterium
CCGAGGTTTCGATGGTGACGTCCTTGATGCCCCAGCCCACAAAGGCTTCGGACTCGCTGTTTGAGTTCCAGATCTTCATCTGATCGAGCTTTTGTGCTTGATCGAATTCGAACGTCAGCGAGGGCGCCATATCAGGCATAGCGCTGAGCCACATATCATCGCTGTCGTTTGAATGCGTATTGCCCTCCAGGCCGGAACCATTCACGATCATGCTGGCAGGATTCTCGTCTGCAGAACTCGACGCCGTGACCTTGTCCGCAGCCACAGGAATCATGACAGCATAGGGCTCTACCGTAAAACTCCACACATCGCCCTTATGGACGGTCCTGTCCGGCGTGACATTGACTTCGTCGATACGCCAGAAATAGGTCTGGCCGAATTCGAGACGACCGGGATCAAAGGAATTCACAGTGAGCCCTGTTGCAGTCGGCACGGTCGCAGCGTCCACGTCTTCGAGTGTTGTGCCAAAATACACATTGTGGGTGGATTCATACTTCCCTGACTTCCAGGTCAACATGCCGTCGCGCAGTGCATCACTGGACTCATCCTCAGGGCTTGGATTCTCTGCCAGTTCAGGTGGGCTGCCCTTCATCACCTGCGCAAGCTCGGCCTCTTCCAGACCACGATTGTAGATCCGGACATCATCGATGATGCCGTGGAATTCCCGCTCCAAATCCTCATGTGAGTTTCCGATGAGGACAGTCGCGGTATCGGCCAGACCGGGCAGAGTGACACCTGAAACACCGGCGGGATCTGGTACACCATTGAAGAAATAGTACTTCGTGCCGCCCTTGACCATGGCCGCCAAATGGGTCCATTCGCCGATCACCAGTGCCGTCGTACTGGTGCCGCCAGTCCCGTTGACGCTGAAGTGCAGCGTACCATTGCCCGTGGTGTACAGACTGTAGGATCGGGGGCCATTGCTCTTGCAAATGATCCCTGCATACCCACTGCCGTCGTCGTCGAGTTGATCCGCCTTCACCCACGCAGCCACAGTGACCTCGTTATCCACAGTGAGGATGTCACTGTGCGGGATCTCCACCCAACTGTCGCCGTCCAGATACAGGGCAGGACCAATGATCCCGGACACCCATTGCGGATTGCCCACAAACTCGCCGTCATTGCCATGGCCCGAGGAATCGATGGCAGTAATGCCCGCGCCGTCATCCAGACGCCACCAGCCCACCAGATTCGGATCCACTTTCGCTTGGGCGCATAGGGACATGCCCAGCACCCAAACGCACATGATAAACAATACTTTCTTTCTCATTTCAGCCTCCAAATAAAAATTTCCTTCGATCAAATACTACAAACCTGAAATCTCCTGGTCTTCCAGGGCACGATAGTAAATGCGGAAATCATCGATCAGACCGTTCCAGTACCTGTCATCCAAACCGCTGTACTGCCTGCCGACATGGACAAATTCTCCACTGTCTGTCAATGCCACAGACCCTTGCATGGCCTGTTTCACACCGTCGACATATAGAGACGAAATACCGTCATCCACCACACCGGCCACATGATGCCACTCGGTGTCCGTGTAGGTCACGTCACTGTCAGCCTCGAAGCCGGCAATGACACCGTTGCCGTCATCGGCCCACAGGCGGAACACGTTCGAACTGTGCCTGACCAGTGAAAAACCCTGGTACGGTGCGGTCTTCAGTTTGCCGCCGATACCCATGTACAGGCCGTCATTACCTGCGGCCATCTTGACCCAGGCTGAGATGGTGACAGAACCGGACAGTTGGAGACTGGTATTGTTGCCGCAATCCACGTATTGAGGACTGCCCACAGCTCCATTGAATGCCAGGGCGCCGCCCTGGGTTCCGGCAGTCCACTCGGTCCCGGTCATGCCCACCAAGGTCCCATCGTTGCCGTAGCCGCTGCTGTCCGCAGCAGTCAGACCCTCGGTTTCATCGAATGTCAGATGGGCCACCAGACTCATGTCACTGCCTGCAGGAGGTTCGGCCACGGTCGGCGCGATTCGATACAGTGAGATGTTGTCCAGGTAGATCAGACCTGAGCCATTGCCCTCTACGCCGATACTCACCGAAGTGACTGCGCTGAGATTGGTGCCTAAACCAGTCAGGTCCACAGTCCATGGCTTCCAAATGGGGACCGATATGTCACCGTCGTAGGTCACCTTGGCATTGTTAACCTGTATATACAGTCTATTCGTGACAGTATTTGTCAACTGGCCGCGGACCCACAGTACCAGTGCTTGAGGGGCCCCTGCAGTCCAATCCTGTGGCACAGCAAACGTGCGATCAATGTGAGACGTACCACTGGAATTGTCGTAATAGAATGGCAGGGATTGGCTGCTGCCTGCAATGGTAAAGCCCCCTTCCATGATCTCACCGCCATAGTGAGGACTGCTTGGACTCCAGATGTCATGACCTACACCGGCACCCGTCCCGTTGCCAGGATTCGCCACCGGGTAGAATTCATCGGCCGAGTAACCGAATCCATCGATCCAGGCCTGGAAAGCACGGTCCGGACTGAAGTTGCTGTAGGTTTCGAAATCATCCACAGTCACGGCTTCGACTGTAGTCAGACTCCACACCGGGCCTGGCCACACAGACGGAACCTCGGCCTCGTTGACTTCATCCACACGCCAGTAATAGGTATTACCCAGCTCAAGATCAAGCGAACTGAGACTGACGCTGTTTGTGCTGGAAGACACAGGCTGCGCAGATCCGTCAGCCACGGCATTCGCATCCGTACTGAGGTAGATTGTGTGCTGACCGGCTTGGCGGCCTGCACGCCAGGACGCCACCGAACTTGGGAGCACATCCACAGCCCCCGAGGCTGGCACAGGCATGCGTGCCTGCACAGGAAGGCCATAGACCTGGACCTCGGACACGCCGTACTGCATGACCACGCCGCCCCAGTTATTCAGGATATTGATTCTCACATATCTGGCCTGCACCAGATCGAGATCAATCACCTGAGGCTCACCGTAGGTGGGAAGACCAGGAGCCTGGCTGATTTGAATCGGCTCTGCAGCAAGGCTTGTCCAATCCACACCATCGACCGAGGTTTCGATGTTGACATCTTTGATGCCCCAGCCCACAAAGGCCTCTGAAACACTGTTGGCGTTCCAGATCAGCATTTTATCGAGTTTCTGCACGTCATCGAACTCGACCATCAGCCAGGGATTCAAATCAGGCATGGCACTGAGCCATATGGCGTCACTGTCATCGGAATGCGTGCTGCCGTCAAGGCCGGAACCGTTCACGGTCATGCTGGGCGGATTCTCAGCCGCCGAACTTGACGCCGTGACCCTGTCCACGCCCACAGGAATCATGACCGAATAGGGCTCTACTGTAAAACTCCAGACGCTGCCCTTGAACACGGTCCTGTCCGGTGTGCCATTGACTTCGTCCACACGCCAGAAATAGGTCTGTCCAAATTCAAGGCGACCTGGGGCATAGGCACTTTCAGTCAGCCCTGAAGCGGTTGGCGAGGTCGCACTGTTGACGTCTTCAAAACTCGTTCCCACGTACACATTGTGTGTTTGAGCCGATTCACCTGGCTTCCAGGTCAAAACACCATCGCGTGGTATGTCAGTGGCCTCATTTTCGGGTACTGGATCTGCAGCAGACGTGGGCAATTCACCCTTCATGGCCTCGGCGAGTTCGTCTGCTGTCAACGCATTATCGTAAATTCGTAAATCGTCCACAATACCGGCAAATCCATAATTGTGGGCGCGATTCGTTCCAACCACATAGGCGTCAAATGTGCGCTGGGAATCGCTCAATGTAGCGGTAGCAGCTTCAACACCATTGTAGTAGAGTGTCCCGGCATCGCCCTCCCAGACCAGGGCCAAGTGAACCCAATCCGTTGACACCGGGCCGAATGGAACAGTGCCAGGATTGATGCGGTAGATCCCTGGGTCATCGCCGTCCATGTCAAATTGAATACCCACAGCATTGGTGGTTCTATTTGTAAAAGGACTGGTATAGACAACTTGTCCTACGCTATCAGCCTTCGCCCACACTGCGATTGTACCGGCAGTCCAGACGACATCCCCTTCAGGAAAGACGTATGAAACATAGTCTATTTCACCCATGCCTCTAAAATGGACGCCGCCTCCATATTTCCCGTCCACCCACTCCGGCAACCCCTCGAACGTGCCGTGATAACCGTTACCCGTGGTATCGACAACAGTCGTCCCTTGACCTGCATTGAAGTCCCAGTGCAATACCAAATCGGCCGAGGCGGATTGGGCCAAGCCAAAGGCCAATCCCAGCACCAGGAAAATCACTGGAGGCATTCGCAATGTTCTATTCATGAGGATTCTCCTTCTTCAATTAAATGCCAAATAGAGACATGCTGAAAAACAAGACGCTCTGATAAAACCATCGCATAGGCCCGCCTGCCCTGTGGGGGAGTTTGCGCGAAGCGCCCCAATGCAAGACCGCCAATACAGTTCCCCTGGAAATCGATGCAGGCCAGCACAGCAGATGACCGCTGCAGCCAGCTGAAGCCAGCAGGGTTTTGCCAAAGTGCCTAAGTCAGATAATTCACGTATCAATTACAGATTAGCAAAACCGACATTTTGCAGTCAAGAAAAAAGTCGAATATTGGACTCACAATACGCCATAGCGGCATGAGGAACCTCTCGGAGCGTCGTCTTTCTTCTGATGGCTGGACCCGGCTGAGCGGGCGAAGGGGTCGTGTTCGGACAAATTCACACAGAAAAAAAAGCGGCCTTGAACTCGCCAAGGCCGCTGGCACTACTTTTGACACCTCTAAATCACTTCAGGCAATCCTACAACCCTGAAATCTCCTGCGCAGACAAGGCGCGATAGTAAATCCGGAACTCGTCGATCAGACCGTTCCAGTACCTGTCATCCAAACCGCTGTACTGCCTGCCGATATGGGCGTATTCACCGCTGTCCGTGAGAGACACTTCACCTTGCAGGGCCTGTTTCACACCGTCCACATACAACGTGGAGATGCCGTCATCCACCACACCGACCACCTGATGCCACTCGGTGTCCGTGTAGGTCGCGTCACTGCTGGCATCAAAGCCTGCAATATCGCCGGCACCATTGTCGGCCCAGAGGCGGAACACGTTCGAACTGTGCCGAACCAGGGAGAATCCCTGGTAGGGAGCGGTTTTCAGCCGACCGCCGATACCCATGTAAAGCGCATCATTACCTGCGTTCATCTTGACCCAGGCTGAGATGGTCACAGAACCGGACAGCTGCAGACTGGTACTGTTTCCGCAATCCACGTACTGAGGACTGCCCACAGCCCCATTGAATGCCAGAGCGCCGCCCTGGGTGCCAGTGGTCCACTCTGTGCCGGTCATGCCCACCAGCGTACCGTCGTTGCCGTAACCGCTGCTGTCCGCTGCAATCAGACCCTCGGTTTCATCGAGTGCCCAATAGCCCACCAGACTCGGATCACTGCCTGCCGGAAGTTCCGCCACAGGGGGAGCGATTCGATACAGCGAGATGTCGTCCAGGTAAACCAGACCTGACCCACTGCCCTCCACGCCGATACTCAGCGTAGTGACAGCGCTGAGATTGATGCCTAACCCAGTCAGATCCACAGTCCATGGCTTCCAGATGGGCACGGTTATGTCACCCTCGTACGTGACCTTGGTGTTGTTGATCTTCACATACAAGGTGTCAGCACCAGGATTGCTCAACTGGCCATGCACCCAGACAACCAGGGCTGATGCAGCCCCTGACGTCCAGTCCTGCGGACCAGCAAACGTGCGATCAATATGAGACGCTGTACCACCGGCATTATTGTAATAGAACGGCAGGGACTGACTGCTGCCGGCAATGGTGGTACTCCCTTCCATGATCTCGCCGTTATAGTAAGGACTGGTTGAACTCCAGATGTCATGCCCCACTGCGGAGCCGGTCCCGTTGCCAGGATTGGCCACCGGGTAGAACTCGTCTGCCGAATACCCCACACCATCGATCCAGGCCTGGAACGGACGGTCCGGACTGAAGTTGCTGTAGCTCTCGAAATCATCCACAGTCACGGCTTCGACTGTACTCAGACGCCACACAGGACCTGCCCACGCGGACGGAGCCTCGGCCTCGTTGACTTCATCCACACGCCAGTAATAGGTCTGACCCAGCTCAAGATCAAGCGAGCTGAGACTGACGCTGTTTGTGCTGGAAGACACAGACGGAACAGAGCCGTCGGCCACAGCATTCGCATCGGTACTGACATAGATCGTGTGTTGACCGGCTTCGCGGCCTGCTCGCCAGGACGCCGTCGAACTGGGCAGGACATCCACGGACCCGGAGACCGGCACAGGCATGCGTGCACGCACAGGCAGGCCATAGAACTGGACCTCGGACACGCCGTACTGTACGACCACGCCGCCCCAGTTATTCAGGATATTGATCCTCACATATTTGGCCTGCACCAGATCGAGATCAATCACCTGAGGCTCACTGTAGGTGGGAAGACCCGGAGCCTGGCTGACCTGAATCGGTTCTGCAGCAAGGCTTGTCCAATCCACACCATCGACCGAGGTTTCGATGTTGACGTCCTTGATACCCCAGCCCACAAAGGCCTCGGAAGCGCTGTTGGCGTTCCAGATCAGCATCTTATCGAGCTTCTGCACATCATCGAACTCGACCCTCAGCCAGGGATTCAAATCAGGCATGGCACTGAGCCATATGTCACCGCTTTCTGTTGAATGTGTATTACCGTCAAGACCGGAACCGTTCACCGTCAGACTCGGCGGATTGTCAGCCGCCGAACTTGACGCCGTGACCTTGTCCACGTCCACAGGAATCATGACCGAATAGGGCTCCACTGTAAAGCTCCAGACGCTGCCCTTGAACACGGTCCTGTCCGGTGTGCCATTGACTTCGTCCACACGCCAGAAATAGGTGGTTCCAAAATCGAGACGGCCTGGTTCAAACGAACTGACATTCAGGCCTGAGGCAGTCGGCTCAGTCGCACTGTCGACCTCATCCAAACTTGCACCCACATACACATTGTGCGTGCCTGCATACTCGCCCGGGGTCCAGGACAATACGCTGTCGCGCACCACATCATCAAGCGCATCCTCGGGATTGGGCTTTGATGCCAGTTCCTTGGCACCTATGCCCTGCATAACTTCCTGTATCTCTTCCTGTGTTAACGCATGGTTAAAGACCGCCACATCGTCAATAAGCCCCACAAAAAAATAGTTGCCCGGTCCATCCGTTTGTCCGGCACCAATGCGTAAAGGTCGTTGTGTATTCAGTTCCATGGCAGCCGTGCCTTCGGCCACCAGTTCCCCATTCACATAGAGTTTCTTTGCTTCATTGACATAGGTCGCAGCCACATGGGTCCATTCGCCCATCACCACAGCAGGACCTGCCAGGTTATCCCACCCAGGACCGGTCCAGAAACTCCAGGTATTTGATGGTTCCACATAGATAATATAACCGCGCTGGGGGGCATCATCACGTGACGTAATCGGGGAACGATAATCACTCCCGCTTGGATCCACATTGGCCCAAACACTCGCCGTGAACTCCTCAGGATTCAGATCAGGGCTGTACGGCACATCCACCTTGGCTGGCGAACCGCCAAATCGCAGTGCTCCGCCGTAGAGTCCCTCAGTCCACTCAGGACCGTCAATCAGGGCGCCATCGTGGCCATTACCCGTGTTGTCAACAGCCACATCGCCGCTGCCGTCGTCCAGGCTCCAGTGGGCCACCAGATCAGCCCGGGTCATGCCAGGTGTGACAAGGCATAAAAATAAGCAAAGACAGATTAGTTTTCTTAACATGGTTTTCCTCCTAATGAATTTATGGATACAAGTCATTACGGTCATATTGCATGTCTATCGCATGAGGCAAGTTTTTCAATCCCTGGGAGTCACAACACAGTCATTCCCCAGGGCAATCCCATGTAGCCAGATAGACAATGGCTTATGGAGTGATCGTCCAGAATTGGCACACTCTTCTCCGTTTATAGGGACAAACGAATTTCAGGCATTAGCACCCAAAGCACAGAATTATTATAGCACCTTCATCCCTTTTTTCTACCCGAAGTCCGGTAAATATTGAGATTTTCTATTCTTATGCCATTTCTCTCAATGCGGTCCAGGTTTTTCTTGCAGCCTTTACCACCTGAAAAAGCGGTATGGATCATCCCAGGCTTCAGGCTCGTCCAGGTAGAATCCCTGAAGGCACCGGTTGGATTCGTTGTCTTCAGGTGGCGTGGACCATCGCGAGACCAGCGGTGTTTGGCTGTGCACGCCCAGGTTGCCAAGGAGCCGCGAAAAGACAAAGCTCGTGCGTCGAAATGTCCTTTTCAGTCCTGCATTGTCTTTGACTTGAAACCGCCACGGAACCAGTTGGCACAGCACCACGCGATCGCCCGGACCCACGGCCAGCACGCCATTGCCGAGGTACGCTGCACCACCAGCCACCAGCGGTATCACGCGTGGATCACGATTGTGCACATCTGCAGGGCCAATGCCCGCCAACAGCGAGTGTATGCCCGGTGGATCAAAGGTCGTGCTGATGTGTTCAGCAGGATTCATGGAAACCTTGAAGGGCAGCGTCCGATCCACATCTTCCTGCGAGAGGCCCATGGCCAGCACATGACCGCCCGCCTCCAGAAAAGCACGCACGTCAGACGGACTCGGCATGGCCCCCGCAGATCCCGGCCCCACGATCAGGACCTGATCCGGGCTCAGGGCCTGTCCGTCATAGAACCCCACACGCACCCCTGCTGACTGCAGATGTGCCTTTCCAGCGGATTCACCCACATACACGGCCTTGCGCGGTATGGAGGGCTTCCATGCGTCGACATAGATGAGGAGGTTCGTGGTCAATGTTCGGACCGCTGGATCGGTACGTGTGCGTGCTGTCACGTCCATCTGGCAGAACAGGACCAGGCCCCTGCCCTCACGAATTTCCAGAAGCGCGCTGTACTGCAGGCTGAAGCCGCCGTCCACAATGGGCAGACAGTCTCCCTTTGCGGGCTTTTCAATGAGCACGGACGCCACATTACCCTGACACCCGCAGCGCCAGGCGCGCGGTACTGGAATGCCGCACCACTCTACAGCGGGTACACCGTTGAACTTGGAATTCAATTCGTAGGTCAATTGCGGGGGCAGAAGTGTGGCCTCACCGGACCAGTCTCTCAGATGGTCAGGACGAAGCCCTGCCAGTGCCGGGTGGTCCGGAACCCTGGCAAAGACCTGGCGCAGGCCGTATTCTGTCACCCGAAAGCCAAATCGCTTCTCCAGCACGTCGGAGGTCTGCTCGAATAGGAGCACCTTCAGGCCGTCACGCACGCGACCCATATCCGGTGCAGGCCCGTCGACCGTGAGTGCGTCCTGGCCGACAATCAGGACATCATAGGCATCCATGTCAGTGTCGGCATCCACAGCCGCAAAAGCCACACCCAGATCGCGGAGCTGCGAGGCAGTACGGCCGGTCGGGTCAAACAGCGCGACCCTGCCCGTGACTCGAGGTCGCTCAGGAGTCGCCATCACATGGATCAGAAACTCGTCCTCCTGTGTCTCGCCCGTGTCAAATGCGGTCTTCATGCTCAGTCTGTACTCGCCGGGTTTGACACGATCAGGCAGCGTGACACCTATAGGCAGGCGGGCCAGCTGGCCGGTCTGGACTGTCACCCGGTTCTGGCCGGTCATGGGCTGGGTCAGGTCCAGAGACCAGGAACAATCGGCCGTGACTGTCACTCGCGAGTTGTTGATCACAATGATCTGCTTCTCAAGGATGTCACCGGGCGAGAACAGGTGGTCCTTGCTGGTAAAACGGTCGGGTCTGCCGCCGAGGTAGGCCAGCAGAGCACGATTGTTTCTGATCAGGGCCCGGGCCCCTGCTGTGGCAATCCAGTCAGAGGGTTCGTACGCCATATCCATGCGTTCATAGCGGTCAGCCTGATAGTCCGGACTGAATCCCGGACGCTGCAGATGGTCCCAATCCACCTCAATGGCCTGCCTGCGGTTCCGGTTCATACCAGGACGCAGTCTGTGCAGGACACCGTGTTCCCAGGGCGAGTTGCCGGAGAGGCCCCAGGTGCGGAATGCACGCCAGTTCTCTGTGTAGTAGGTGTCAAAAACGGGCTCGCGTTCCAGGAATTCCGTGGCACCCAAAGAGAAGGGATAGTCCCAACGATGCCAGAGCCGCCCTGCTCTGAACTGCTGGGCCTCCCACCGCAGATTCCGTTTTTCCGCATCGCTGATGTCAAAGGCGCGATCCCCGAAGAACTGGGCGTTCCACTCTGCCAGACAGAATTCCCACGGCACCACGGCGCTGCCGAATTCCCGCTTGCCCCTGTACCAGCCCCGGTACATGGCCCAGTCCCAGGTGAACGGTGCGCCGTACTCGCACAGGAACACGGGCTTGACGCCCTCAGTCGCCCAGTGCTCGAACCAGTCGGACAGTTCCTGGGGCGGCACAAAGTTCGGATAAAAATTGCTGGTGTGCATGGCACCCACATTCCCCCCGGCATGGTGGTAGACTATCCGGCTCGAATCCAGGTGCCGAATGATGGACTCTGCGCGCACGGCCTTGGCCAGATTGTTCAGGGCCCATCGATCCCGCTTGTCGTGGATACCGTCCATCATGTCCGGATTCATGTCTTCGCTGTACCCGCAGGCATTGTGGCTGGTGGCATACATGATCACAGATGGGTGGTTCTGAGCGGTCTGCGCATAGAAGGCCGCATGGTGTGCATACCCGTTGTTAACGTCAGCCTCAGGGGCCTCCCAGTCGTAATGGCTGAAGTGCGGCATGGAAAAGGCCACCAGCATGCCCAGATCATCTGCCGCACGCAGAATATCTGAGAAGCTCAGGTGGGACCCGGGCTGGCACCCGTAGTTGTGCGTGTACACGAAGTTGATACCAATGCTTTTGAGACGCCTGAGACTCTCACGAGTCGCCTCGTACGTGGCCAGCGCAGCGCCCACCTGGGCATTGTCCAGGGGCACGGCCGAGAGAAACACACGTGTGCCATTGAGAAAGAAATCCCGGCCGTCGATCCAGAACTCCCGAAATCCGAAACGTACCGCAGGCATGACATCCATGACCCTGCCCTCGGCATCAAGCAATGAGACCTCGAGATCGTACGTGTTTTGAGGCGTGTGCATGTCCCAGAGCTTCTCTGGCTGCCATGCACTGCTGAACGACATCCGGTGGTCCGGGCTGTCCGACGTTTTGAATGCCGCACTGTTGAATGTCTTCACCACACGTCCCTGGTCCGCAATCCTGGCCGCCAGAGAATAGGCCTCACCTGCTTTGACGTGATCCAGAGACACGCGACATGTGATCTCCCACTGCCGCACTGAAGTCTCGACCTTCACATCCTTGAGGCGTGTTTCAGAAGGTG
>JAIPFM010000180.1 GCA_021736645.1 Phycisphaerae bacterium
GCGCGTGCCTGCTGAGGCGTCTTCCGGATTGTTCACGGCATCCAATTGGTCGACCTGGTCTTCCGGATAATTGGTAATCACCACCTTGAGTGGATCAAGCACAGCCATCACGCGAGGGGACGTCTTGTTCAGATCCTGCCTCAGGCAGTACTCCAGCAGGGCAAAATCCACGGTGCTGTTGAACTTGTTCACGCCAATGGTCTTGCAGAAGCTCCGGATCGCAGCCGGCGAATAACCCCTGCGTCGCAGGCCTGAGATCGTGGGCATGCGCGGGTCGTCCCACGCGCTCACGTGCTTTTCCTTGACCAGGGTCAGGAGCTTGCGTTTGCTCATGACCGTGTAGGTGAGGTTCAATCGGGCAAATTCGATCTGCTGCGGATGGTGGATGCCCAGCTCATTAATGAACCAGTCGTACAGGGGGCGGTGATTTTCGAATTCCAGTGTGCAGATCGAATGGGTAATGCCTTCAATTGAGTCCTCCAGGCCATGGGCCCAGTCGTACATGGGGTAGACACACCAGCCGTCCCCCTGGCGGTGGTGTGATGCATGCACAATGCGGTACATCACTGGGTCACGCAGATTGATGTTCGGGCTGGCCATGTCGATTTTGGCCTTGAGTGTCCGGGTGCCATCCGGGAACTCGCCGGCCTTCATGCGGCAAAACAGATCCAGGTTCTCTTCCACGGTTCGATCACGAAACGGGCTGTTCCTGCCCGGCTCCTTGAGTGTGCCTCGGTACTCGCGGGTTTCTTCGGCAGTCAGGTCACACACATAGGCCTTGCCTTTTTTGATCAGGACCACGGCCCAGTCGACCATCTGCTGGAAATAGTCGGAGGCAAACAACAGTCGATCCTCCCAATCCCAGCCCAGCCATCGCACGTCTTCTTCAATGGAGTCCACGTACTCCTGATCCTCCTTGCTCGGATTGGTGTCATCGAAGCGAAGGTTGCACTTGCCGCCGAACTCCGCTGCAATACCGAAGTTCAGGCAGATACTCTTGGCATGGCCAATGTGCAGATACCCGTTCGGCTCCGGCGGAAACCGAGTGTGGACTCGCTGGTCCCACTTGCCGCTCTTACAGTCCTCAGACACAATCGTGCGGACAAAATCCAGACTCTGGATTTCCGAGCCATCAGCCGACTCATGATTGGGTGTCGTCATATCAAAAACATCCTTAAAAGGTGATTCTATTTTATATAGTATACTGAGAAAGTATTTAAAAAGGGCACTCTAGCAGATATTCCTTAACCTGTCCACACAGCAGGAATTAGAATGGCAACACTTTTGCTCTGTGGAGCAAGGGTGTTGGTTCACGGTTCACGGTTCAACGGTTCATGGTTCACGGTTCAACGGTCTTGCCACAGGTCGATACAGATGGATATCGTGAAGGTGTGAAATGGGGGTGCTGGTTGAATTAAATTGAACATTGGAGCCTTTTCGCTATAATTCAACCATGAGATCATTGGATACGCAAACAGAGGCTAACCAGGTGCTGTTAAAGCTCATTCGCAAAAAGACCTGTGCTGACAAGGTGCAGGAGGTCTTTGATGCGTATAGCACAGGGCGGCTTCTAGCTATGGCCGGGATC
Source organism: Phycisphaerae bacterium (assembly GCA_021736645.1). GTDB lineage: Bacteria > Planctomycetota > Phycisphaerae > Sedimentisphaerales > Anaerobacaceae > JAIPFM01. The sequence goes on from JAIPFM010000180.1 coordinate 1,589, forward strand.
AGACAGCGTTGCCCTGAAGCCACTGATCAGGAAGTCTGGGAGAAATGGGCCCAACAACATCTGGGAGCCACCCTGTACAAAGAAGTCTATGGTAACATCTCCAGATCATAATCCGCAGGACCTTGCCGTCCTGAGTCAACTGATCGAGGTTCTTGACCAACTTGGGATTCAGTATGCCATTGGCGGGTCTCTGGCCAGTTCCACCTATGGTATGGTGCGTTTTACTCAAGATGCAGACATTACGGTTACTCCATTTATTGATAAGATCATTCCCTTTGTGAAACGTGTTGAGAGTCGTTTCTATGTCAGTCAAGAGGCGGTCATGCAAGCAAACCATCTCAGAACGAGTTTCAATCTTATCCATTTCGATACCGCCTTTAAAATCGATGTCTTTGTAGAGAAGGATACGGCGTTTGATCGGGGACTTTTGTTACGTCGAAAGAGTCTTGTTTTGTCTGGAATTGATTCCCCCTCTGTCTCTTTCGTGTCACCAGAGGATGTCATTCTCTTGAAACTGCGATGGTACTTTGAGGGGGGTGAAGTCTCGGAGCGTCAATGGCGAGACATCATAGGCGTCCTGGCCATTCAGGGAGACGCGCTGGATTTCGTCTATCTCAGGGATCAGGCTCAATCGCTTGGACTGACCACACTTCTTGATCGAGTCATTCAGGAAAGTCAGCAAGGGTAGGTCTATTCTTTTCATAAAATGGTCTTCCCTCACGCCCGCTCACTTCGTTCACTCAAGACACAATGAACACAAAGAACTAATCCCCTAGGGACTTCACTGCGTTCAGCAACTTATAACCAATAACCAACAACTGTCTTTTTCACCATGGAGACACATGGAGTGCTGTCGCTGGATTCGGATGGGTGTGCCAATGCGAGTGTCCGTCCCACGCTGACCCCGCTTGACAGCGGGGCGGTCCTGTCGGACCTTACGTGTGCTGCGCTGGCCCGGACTCACGAAGCCGTAGGTCCCATGGGGAGCGAGGAGACTTCTTCGTTCAACCCTGCTTGCCCACTTGCATGGGACTATCAAGAGATTCTGGAAGTCCTCTGAACCGGCTCTGCAATAGGGAGTACAAAAAACTTGCGAAGGATAAGAAACTGTGATTAATAATGAGGCATTGTGTTAGAAGAGAACAAATTGTCATGGAGAGCCTTGATCAATGAGATGGCCATGGTCAAAAGCACAGCAGAGTCAGGATGTCTTGTCTGACACAAGGATGCTTACGGAATTTGACGAGTCTCTGCTATTGATTGTGGACCCGGAGCAGCTTACCAGCAACCTGGTGAGCAAATTGCGTCAGATCACAGAGATCGACACGGCCGTGGTGTATCTGGTGAATGAGATGACTTCTGCGCAGTGGATGAATCCCGTGGGCATGACCACTGAACCGGGTGCGTTGACGAGATTGTCGATCAAAGGCCGTTTGGTTCTGTGGTTCAGATCCAACCGACAACCCCTTTTCTTTGCGAAACTGCCTGATGTGACACGATATTTGACACATGAGATTCAGCCGTTTGTAGATCAGGGGATCACTATGGCGTTTCCCTTGGAAGCCATGGATCGATTGGTGGGGCTGGTCTTTCTCAAGCTCAGGCAGGAAACACTCGTGTCAGAGACCTTGATTCGATTGCAGGTCCTGTTGAGGCAGGCGGGTCTGGCCTTTGAAAACGCGTTGTTGTTTAAGGAACGCCTTCACCAGAATGAACGCATGTTTCGTGCCGAGCAGTTGGCGACCATGGGACAGTTTGCCGCGGGCATAGCCCATGAACTACGTAATCCCATGACCACGATTCGCAGTACAGTACAGTATTTGGGCAGCGAATTCGATGCTGACAGCCAGGAGCAGGCCCTGGCCCAGGGGGTGCTTGATGAGGTGGATCGTCTCAATGATATTGTGGAGAATCTTTTGACCCTGGCTCGTCCCACGGGTACGGAGCCCAAGGCCCTGGATGTATCCCATGAAATTCAGACCTACCTGCATTTTGTGGAGGCCCAGGCCAGAAAGCAGGGCGTGCGTATTGATATCGATATTGAGAAGGACCTGCCCAGCCTGTATTGTGATCCGGGTGAATTGCGTCAGTTGCTGCTGAATCTCGTGGTCAATGCCATGGAGGCCATGCCTGATGGCGGGCAGCTCGGTGTGCGTGCGGGGCAGGGTACCGCGTCCGGTACAGTACTGCTCGAAGTGGAAGACCAGGGCTACGGCATTGCACCGCAACACAGGGAGCAGATCTTCAAACCGTTTTATACGACCAAGGCCAGTGGCACGGGGTTGGGCCTGGCCATTTGCCAAACGATTGTCAGGCACCATCACGGCCGGATCTGGGTAGAAGAGGCGCCGTCCGGGGGCACGATTGTCAAAGTGACATTACCCACAGAAGAGGAGATCTAATCTATGCCTGTTTCAGAACGTGTACTCGTGGTGGATGATGAAGCCAGAATTGGTGTGATTCTCAATGCGTTGTTGACCAAGGAAGGCTATGACGTAAAGGTCGTGCAGAGCGGCCACGCTGCACTGGGGGTGTATCCCGTGTTTCAACCGAGTGTGGTGCTTCTTGACCTGATGATGTCCGGTATGGATGGCCTTGAAACCATGTCACAACTGCGGGCCCTCAAGGCCTGTGACAGTAAGGTCATCATCATGACTGCACACGGCAAGGTCAGGTCTGCAGTGGAGGCCATGCGTCAGGGGGCCTTTGATTATCTGCAAAAGCCCTTTGATAATGACGAGTTGTTGGCTGTGATTGGCCGGGCCATTGAGATGACGACCTTGAGTCGACGGGTCCGACAACTGGAAGATCAACTGGATCAGACCTATGCCTTTGACAGTATTGTAGGGGGCTCAGGCAAGATACAATCCTTGTTCGCCTTGATGCACAAATACGCCAGGACCGACGGGACTGTCCTGGTGTCAGGCGAGAGCGGTACTGGCAAGGAATTGGTTGTCCATGCGATACATCAGGCGAGTGTACGCAAAAAAGGGCCGTTTGTGGTGGTCAACTGCGGGGCCATTCCGCCAAGCCTGATTGAGAGTGAATTCTTTGGGCATGAGGCAGGTTCCTTTACAGATGCCAAGGCAAGACGCCAGGGCAAATTTGAAGCGGCTGACACGGGCACACTGTTTTTGGATGAAGTGGGGGATTTGCCCGGCGAGGCCCAGGTCAAGCTGTTGCGCGTACTGGAGCAACGGGAGTTTACGCGTGTGGGCAGTAATCAGGTGGTGCCTGTGGATGTACGCGTGATGGCAGCCACCAATCAGGATCTGCCCTCCATGGTCCACGCAGGCACATTCCGAGGCGATCTGTACTGGCGACTCAATGTGTTGAGTCTTGAAGTATGCCCGTTGCGCGAACGTAAAGAGGACATCTCCCTGCTCGTACACCACTTTGTCCAGACCTTTGGTACAGCCTTAGGCAAGCCTCACATCACATTGACTGACGTGGCTTGGCAGGCCATCCAGGCCTATGATTGGCCAGGCAATGTCAGGGAACTCCAAAATGCCGTGTACAGTGCCATGGCCGTTCAGGAGGGACAGGTCATCGATCTTGAGGATCTACCGTTCACGATCGTAAACGCGCCCGATCAAGCCTCTCCTGAGCCGGTTCCGGGACAATCGTCTCTGGCCCAGATCGCAGGTCAGGCCATGGCTCAGTCCGAACAGCAGGCCATCCTGGCCGCCCTGGAACTGACCCACGGCAACAAGGAAAAGGCCGCTCAACACCTGGGCATTGGCCGAAAAACCCTGTATCGCAAGCTTAAGCAGTATGGGTTGTAAATTAAGTCACACTTTAGCACTGTGAAGAAAACGTGTTGGTTCACGGTTCACAGTTAATCTAAATAATCCCGTTTTATCAGCCGGAAACCGTGAATTTTGAACTGTTTTAGCGAAATGCTTCATTTCGCCATGGCAATTATTTCAATGAGTAACTTCGCTTTACGTCTTGACTCAGAACGATTTTATGTTAATATCGTTCTGTTACAGGACGATATTTCTTAAGAAACGTTCTGTGTCAGGACGGTATTAGGTGTGTGAATTCCAAAATTAAGGTCGAATCATGAATATTTCAGATACCATATTGCAATTGGAACAAATACATCAACGTCTGTTACTTCATACGCCAAGAAATTTACGTCCTATATTCTCTCAATACCCACTTAGTGAAAAACGTGCCGCGTTGCTCATCGGTCCCCGAGGCACTGGAAAAACAACATGGCTCCTGGAATGCTCACGAGACAACAATATTTTGTACCTCTCGGTGGACCACCCCATGGCCAGTGGGATCAGACTATTTGACATTGCACAGAAAGCTTTCCAAAAAGGTTATGACGGATTGGCCATTGATGAAGTACACTTTTCGATTGACTGGTCTCGCGAAATAAAAGCAATCTATGATAGTTATCCCACCAAAAAGATATGGGTCAGTGACAGCAGCAGCCTTCAGTTAAGAAAAGGCATTGCTGACCTGTCTCGCCGTTTTCCACGGATACAGCTGCCTCTATTATCGTTTCGTGAGTACATCTTTCTAAAAGAAGAAACACTTTTTGAAACCTTCAATCCACTGGAAGATACAAGTCGTGCCACATCAATATTTCAAACAACCAATATTCTGAACCTCTTTCGGCAGTACATTGAAGCTGGAACACGGCCCATATTCCTGGAAGGTGACTACGAAGAGAAACTTCAGAATATTATTGAGAAAACGATCTTTTCAGATACACCATTTCTTCTGCCAAATGTACAGGAACGCTACCTAAGACTTATGAATGCCGTCATTGGATATCTGGCATCTTCTCCGATTCCAACACTTAACATGGCTTCCCTGTCTTCTGATTGGGGTATTGGCAAAGAGAAACTATATGAATTATTGAATGTCCTTGAACACATTGGGCTGATAAATATTGTTCGGTACAAACGGGATCATAAAGTATCAGGCAAAGGCGCAAAGATCTTATTGGCTGATTCCAGTATGTATCATGTATTGCATGGAGACATTGGAAATGTCAGAGAAGCTTTTCTTGTCACGGCAATGCGCAGCGCTAAGATCGACATATTTGCATCCAAAGACGAATCAAAAGGCGACTTCATTGTCCAAGACATGCTCATTGAGGTAGGTGGTAAAACCAAGCATCCTAAGAAAGCCGACTTCGTAGTACGAGACGACACCGAATTGCCCCACAAGAATATGTTACCATTATGGACTTTTGGTTTTATGCACTAGAAAAAAATCTGCGTGCAAAATATCGATGGTCCTTCTGTGTCACACGTGACACAGACAGGCCTCCATGTGACACACCTGCCAGCCTTTATTATCAGGCTCATTTGAAAAAAGGGTTGCGCAGGTGCTAAAAGGGGTGTCATATCTAATGACGCGGAGAAAGTTGTGCTGGCATGGCAATTGCATTTCAAAACCCAGAATAGAGTACCTGGGCATTTGAAGGGAAGCATATGCAACGATTGAGAGTTGGGCTGGTCTTGGGATGGGCCCTGATAGCAGGGGGGGGCGTGACAGGACTGGCCAACGACACGGCTGGGCCTCAGGCCCAGATCGAGTCTCGCTTGGCTCAGGAGAGTCGAGGAGATTGGGTTGACCCGAATTCCCCGGTCTTTCTCAAGGCCCTGGGCCAAAGGGAGGTGACGCAAAAGCCACAGCCTGAGGCACTGACACCCAAAACACTCCTGCTATCCCAATGTCTACAACAGGCCTTTGTGCGCAACAGCCGGATCAAGCAGGTGCGTGAAGGTATTCTGGCCCTGGGCGGCAGTCAACTGATTGTTGGATCTCGTTTCCTGCCCAGTGTTAATATTGTGACCCAACTGGAACGGGAACTCAATCAGACTTCAGATGAAGGCACCTCTCTGGCTACCATGGGGGCGGTGGTGCAGCAACGCCTCCTGGAATACGGCAAGGACCATCCCATAGACGTGTCACTACGTCAAGAGCAGAGGGATGCGTTGTTTGCGTATGAAGATACTGTGGCCCTGACCTTTTCCAATGTGCGAAGGGCGTTTTATGTGGTGTTGCTCAAACAGGCCCAGATAAACACACGCCAGACCCTGCTCTCTCAATTCCAGCAGCAGTACGAACGCAAGCAGAAACGCCTGGATGCCGGTAATTTGAGTGTCAAGATCGAGGTGCTGACTGCCCGGCTCAATGTACTGAATGAGCAGACCCAGATCAATGCCTTGCAACGGGAACTGTTCAATCGCAAGATGGACTTAATGCACCTGATCGGTCTGCCGGTGGGAGCCGATCAGGTGACTTTTCAAGGCGAATCCGATCCGTTCGGGCTGGAGACCTTTGACATGGACCTCATGATCTCCCTGGCCCTGGCCCAGAGCACGCAGGTCTGTCTGGCCGAACTCCTGGTCACTGAACAGTCTCGTGTGCTGGATCAGTTGAAATACGAGTATTTCCCTGACCTTCGTATGACCGCCGGATACCAGAATGCCAACTCACGCATGGGCCTGGCCTTGAATAATCAAAATGATACCTGGGGGCTGGATGCCGTGGGCCAGGGTGGTCTGGCTGAATCACGCCGTGATATGGACGGGTTGGGCTACTTTTCGCAAGAGACGACTGTGGCCGGACCGGGCGAAGGCTGGCACGCAGGTCTTCAGGCGAGGATTCCCGTGTTTGAAGGCAGGGCACGTCAGGGCCGTCGCATCCAGAACAAATCATACCTGCTGCGCCTGCGTGCTGCCCTGGCTGAGAGTAGAGACATTATTGAGCTCCAGGTACGCAGTGCATATCGCCTCCTGGCAGAACAGCAGTTTCAGGTGCAACTGGCCCAGGAGAATGTGGCCATAGAAAAGGAACGATTTGCTATTCAAGAGCAATTGCGTGACGTGGGACGGATAGACGACGACGCGCTGGAGACCTTCCGTGAACGCTTTTTCTTTGCTCAGGACAGACTCTTCAATCAGCAGGAATTCCTGATTAAACGACAAGAGGACCTCAGAGAAGCTATAAGGATATTTAGATGAAGTCAGAGGACAGAAGTCAGAGGACAGAAGGCAGATGGATGCGGGACATTGTTCTGGTGGTGTGCTTGTGTCTTGGCTCGTTACTCTCTGCCCAGACCGATTCGCCGCGGACCAGGTCTGAGTTGCTCAATGAACTGAGTCTTCGCAAGGCCCAGGTCGCGTTGGATCTGGCCATTGAGGCGCATGAGCGGTATGAAAATGAGTATGAGGATTCTCAGCGACTGTTTGACCAGAGTATCATTTCCAAAAAGGAACTGGATTCGGCCCTGTCCCACTACACCCAGGCCCAGCAGCAACTGGAGCAGGCCCGCATCACACTCGAAGAGACGCAATTGGGCTTTCTGGACAATGCTACGCATATCACGATTCTGGAGGCCAAGAAGTATTATGATCCCAATGGCAGACGCATGCTCGACCTGGTGCTCAAGAACACCTCCAACCTGAATCAGGCAGAGTCAGCCCTGGTTGCGACCGATCCCAACCGCATGCTTGCCCATCAATGGCAAAATCCGGAGTCGATTCGTGCCCTGTTGAATATTGAGAACATCATTGTGTCCATTGTGGACCAGGGCTCCAGCATCGGCAAGCCCTATGAGCAGATCATTCCACTGCTACCCTTTGGCAAGCAGCAGAAGTTGACCTTTGTCCTGCTTACCGATGTGGACCAGGTGGGTATCCGCAAGCAATTCCTGGCCAAGGATGACATTGAAACCATCTATCTGGAAAAGGAATCGCTCCAGACCCTGCCGACCCTGGCGGCCTCTCAATTCTCCCTGGAGGGCGCCCTGGGTAGTGACATTGGTTATGACCTGACCCTGGAGATGCTGGTCACCTCGGATCACAGTTTTTCCACGGCAGTCACCAATATGCCGCCCCAGATCAATAGTTCGTTTGTGGAGGGCGGGGCGCGTATTACCAGTGTGCGTTTTTCAGAAGAGGTGAGCAAGCATGCCCTGAGCCTTCGCGTGTCCATCCCTCAAAAGCTGGATGTGGGCAAAATCGATCAAAAGATTGATTTTCAGGTCTGGGTGGCCACCACGACTCAACTGGAGGTCGTCAATAGGCTCAAACGTCAATACGCACCCGACCCGATCCCTGTACACGAACTGGAGAAAATTGAGGCCGCCCGCGTGGACCTGACCCTGACGCCCAAGGGCACAGGTCGCCTGGAGATCCTCATCAATAATCTCTATATGGAGATCAAGCCGCAGCAGCCAGTTGACCTGGAAGCGGATCTGCACAACGACGGCACACTCACGTTATTCAATATTATCCCGGACATCTCTCCCCCCCTGGGCTGGACTGCCCAGGTGACACCCAAGACCATTGAGGCACTGGCACCCAATGAAAAACACAAAATCCAAATCCATCTGCAACCCGGCCCGGACGTGGGTGTAGGCGAATACGAGGCTCGAATAGAAACCCACGGCCAATCCGGCAGTGACGTGATAGAGGCCATTGAAAAGCGCATCAAGGTCAGGATCAATGCCGAAACCAACCTCATGGTGACATTGATACTGGTCGGCGGACTGGTTGTGTTGATTCTGGGTATTGTGATATTCGGCGTAAAACTGAGCAGACGATAAAAAAAGTCATTGCGAGCGTAGCGCGGCAATCTTCAATTGTTTAAGAATCGTTCGTCACAGACTAAACGATAAACTAAATTTCGAATCAACTGTTGCAAATGTCACAAGGATAACTATGGAAGATCGCTTCCTTCGTCGCGATGACAACTATTTTTATAGGCAGAGCCTAAAAGATGTGGTTTCCCAATTGGAACAAGATAAGGATTAGGGATTTATTGAGTGCTGGAGTGTCGTCATGCTAAGAGTTTTGATTCGAAAAGAAATCACTGAGACCATCCTGGACCTGCGATTTATGGCCACTGCGCTGCTGTGTGTGGTGCTCATTCCGCTGGGCATGCTGGTCAACCTGCAGGACTATGAACAGCGGTTGGCTGCCACGCAACAGGAGCACCAGATGTATCGCCAGCGATACAGTGTGCCAGTCGCACCGGCATGGGGTAAAGAGGAGGCTCAGGGCTTTAGGCCTCCTTCAGTCATGAGCCTTTTTGCCTCAGGCCTTGATCCGTTTCTGCCGGATAGGGTCTTCACATCTCCGACGGGACTCTTTCGTACAGAGCGTCATCCTCGCCTGGACAGTGCACAAACCCTGCTGTTCGGCCAAATGGATTTTGCGTTCAACGTGACGTTCATCTTGTCGCTGGCTGCGTTGATCGTGAGCTTCAGTGCGGTTTGCGGTGAAAAGGAGCGAGGTACGTTGCGTCTGATGATCGCCCACACCGTTCCCAGGGGCAAGATCATCCTGGCCAAGGTTGTGGGCAAATACGTTTTGGTGGTGGTGCCGTTTTTGGTCTCCATGCTGATCGCTCTGCTCATCCTGGAGATGTCACCCAATGTGTCCATCGGGTCACACGATGTCTGGCCCGCCTTTTTGGTCATCCTCGGTGTGACGCTGTTGTTTATCCTGTGCATGGTCAGCCTGGGGCTCTGCATCTCGACGTTTACGGCCCGCGCCATGAGTTCCATGATATGGCTGTTCTTTATCTGGGTCGTGCTTGTGCTGGGCATCCCCAAGGTCAGCCCCATAATCGCCGAGATTCTCTACCCCGTGGAATCCGAGAATGCCTTCAGCTTTGCCAAGAGAATGGCAGCGGAGGATATTCGTGAAGAGTTCAATCAGCGAAGCAAAGACATCGAGAAGAAATATTCGGATCAGATGGACAAAGAGTGGAATCCAAAATTCATACAAATAGCCAAAAAGTACCGGAATCCCTCCAGCAGCGAATATTCCGAGGAAGATTATTTAGCAGCCAATAAAAAGCTAAACGATGAATGGAATAAAGCTAACAGAGAGAGATATGACAAATTACATGCTGTGATGCTTCCACTCGCTGAAGAACTTAAGCGACATACGGCTCAAAGCCTCGGGCGTTTGGAGCAAGACCATCGAAATCGAAGAAAGAAACAAGTCGCCCTGGGCCTCAATCTCTCTCGGCTCTCACCCGTGAGTAGCTACGCCTTCATTCTGGCGGAACTTGCGGGCACTGGTGTCACGGAGATGGACAACCTGAGTCAAAACGCCCAGAGATTTCAGGAGCAGGTCAAGGACATATACTATGACCAGGCATATAATCAATTTAACAGCGGGCAATATCGCCCCAAGGCATATAATCCCTTTGATCCACCGACCCTTCCGGATATGACCTATACCCGAGTCTCTCTGGCTCCAGTGGTTCAAACCGTGTGGCCGGATATACTCCTGCTGATCTTGTTCTCTGGTGCGTGCCTGACCTTGGCGATTGCAGGATTCAACCGGTACGACGTGCGGTGAAACTGGTTATTGGTTTTTAGTTGTTGGTTGCTGGTTTGAATAACACATAGGAAGCCTAATAATGCTCTTAACACTTATACAAAAAGAAATCACTGAGACTGTGTTGGACCTGCGTTTTGCAGTGACCACGCTGCTCTTTGTGGTCTTCATTCCGCTTGGCATGGCCGTCAACTGCAAAGACTACGAACGACGGTTGGACGACTACCACAAAGAGCATCAGGCATTTCGCGATCAACACGCCGAGGACGTTGATATGCAAATAAAGGCCGAGGGATTCAGGCCCCCCTCCGTATTGAGTATCCTGGCCTCGGGCCTGGACCCTTTTCTGCCAAGCAAGATCATTACGTCACGGTGGGAGCGTTGGAGTACTCAAGGCAGTGTCCTGACCAGTAATCCTCTCTCTGTGTTGTTGGGCAAGGCGGACTTCCTCTTCAACATGACGTTTGTCGTGTCCCTGGCCGCTCTTGTCTTCAGTTTTAATGCCGTGTCCGGCGAAAGAGAGAGCGGTACATTGCGGCTCCTGATCGCGCACGCCATACCGAGAGGTCAAATTCTGCTGGCCAAGATCTTGGGTAGAATGGTCGCCCTGACAATCCCCTGGAGTCTCTCGGTTCTGCTGGCCCTGATCATTCTTGCAGCCTCCCCAGTCGTGTCTTTGCAATCACCGGAGGTCTGGCCCGCACTCTTGATCATTCTGGGAGTGAGTCTGTTGTTTATCCTGGGTATGATGTGTTTGGGCGTGTGCATCTCGACGTGGACGCGGCAAGCCATGGCTTCCATAGTCCTGGTCTTTCTGGTCTGGATGCTTTTTACTGTGGTGATCCCCAAAATCAGTCCCCTGGTTGCCAAAATAATTGACCCTGTCGAGGCTCGGTCCGTGGTGGATATCACTGTGAGGATCACTGAGGATGATGTCCATGATGAATTCATGCAAGAAATAGGACAGCAGCATAAACGATTCTTCGATGGATGCGGATTACGCACGAATGAAGTCGGGGAAGTTGTCGGGATCGAAACCGAACAAGACAGAGAAAACTTGAAAAAGGCAAAAACCAAGTATCGTGAAGAAATCTTCCCTCCTCTCGAACGAAAGTATCAATTACTGACCCAAGAGGCCGTTTATGGCATTGAACAGGACTATAGAAACCGAAAAAACAGACAGATGCTGATCGCCAAGATCCTGTCCCGATTGTCGCCGGTGAGTTGTTTCACGTATGTGGTGTCGGGTATCACCAGGACGGGCCTCGCCGAGCCGGACAATTTCCTCAAAAACGCTCAAAGGTATCAAGATGTCATCAAAGAAGCCATTTATGATAACGTGGCGATAACCATAGGAGTTAGAGGTGACGGCCCTGGTGGAAAATACATAGCTGGAGGCTGGTCCGCAAAATATACTGAGGGCTGGGATTGGAAAAACGCCATCCTCCCGGACATGCAATACCGTTACCCCACATTGACGGAAACCCTTAACAAGGTCTGGCCGGACATCCTTCTGCTGGGCCTGTTCGATGTGCTGTTCTTTGTGTTGGCCTTCGTGGGATTCAACCGATATGACGTACGATAAACGGGTTGTTGGTTCCTGGCAGCCAACACGAATAATGAATAAAAACAAACTAAACCACTGGAAGTAGACGATGCTCATTACACTGATTCGAAAAGAAATCACAGAGACCGTGCTGGACCTTCGCTTTGTTGTGGCTAGCCTGCTATTCATGGTTCTGATCCCCTTGAGCATGTATGTCAGCCGAGTGGACTATGAGCAGCGCTTGGCGGGGTATCAACAGGAAAGCCGAATTTGGAGAGAACGCCACGGCACACCGGAATGGGGGGGTAAGGACGTGGAAGGACACGGATTTCGGCCACCCTCGGTTCTGAGCATTTTTGCCCTGGGCCTCGATCCTTATTTACCAGATAGGGTGGTCACCAAATTCTCCGGCGTATTTCAGACGATGAAGGAATCCAATACCGATGGCACGCTGGGTGCGCTGTTGGGCCAGATGGATTTTCACTTTTGCATGATCTATGTGGTTTCACTCATGGCATTGATATTTACCTTTAACACGGTTTCCGGTGAACGAGAAAGGGGCACCCTGCGTCTTTTGATCGCACAGGCTGTGCCTCGGGGGCAACTGCTATTGAGTAAGTGGGTCAGTAAAACAATGGTTCTGCTGGTATCTTATTTGTGTGCCGTGTGCATGGCTTTGCTGGTGCTGGAAGCTTCCCCGCAGGTCACTCTAGTCGATTCTCAGGTGGCGGCGTCCATTGGCATGATGCTTGCGATCTCCCTGCTATTAATCCTGTGTATGACGAGTCTGGGAGTATGCCTTTCCACCTTTGCCAGGGGATCATTGCAGTCCATTACCTTGTTGTTTTCGGCTTGGGTTATTCTGGTATTGGGGATTCCCAAGATCACTCCCATGATGGCTGAGATTATCCACCCTTGCGAAACCAGGCGTGTCATTAGCAGTCGAAAGGCCATGTTGACTAAGGATCTCATGACGGAGTTCCACAATCGAAGAGAGAGACTGACTGACTCTCTTTTGAGCAAGGAAGACAATGAGGATCGAGCATCGATTGAAATGGTTCTACGTTCGGGAAATGTACCAACCAGGTATGCGCCTCAAGTAGACGCGTTGTGGCGCGAGTATCGGAATCGCACTCCCCTGGAACTTGAAAAAATAGAAGAACAGTATCGTAATCAGCTTCAGGCAAAGCATACCCTCGCCATGATTCTCTCCCGAATGTCACCGCTATGCTGCTACAGCTACTCGATAACCAGCCTGGCTGGGACGGGCGTGGACGAGCCAAAGAACTTCATGAACAATGCCAAGCGGTATCAACATCAGATAAGCCAATTGCTCTACGACAATATCATTATCGGAAGTAATGGCTACGGTTGGGAGAAGGGATTTGACGCCAGGCAGGTTCCCACCTTTCCGGACATGGCGTATGCTCGTGCGAATGCACAGCAGGTCATGGGCACCAGGGTCTTTGATGTACTGCTGTTGGTGGTGTATACACTGCTTTTTTATAGTCTAGCGTTCATCCGTTTTGTCAAATACGATGTGAGATGATGGAGGGAATCCTATGTGGCATACGTTGATTATTAGGGAGATCAAGGATACACTGCTAAACACCAGTGCGATGGTCCTCGTCTTCCTTTGTGTCTTGATTATTCCATTGGGGCTCTATGTCAACTGTCAGGAGTTTGAGGGTCGCTGGGAGGATTTTCTCAGGGAGCATCAGGATTATCGTAGTCGGTATGCTGATCGCATAGCGCACAATGTGGGGGCCCGCGGATTTCGCCCCCCCTCGCCGTTGAGTATTTTCTGTTCAGGTGTGGATTTTATCCTGCCCGACCAGGTGGTCACCTCTCGCTCCGGCCTGTTCCGGTCGACAAAAGAGCCTGTCACGGATAGTCCCCATACCCTGCTTTTGGGACGAGTGGACTATACGTATAGCATGACTTTCGTGGTGTCGCTGGCTGCGTTGACCTTTACCTTTGGCTGCATATCCACAGAAAAGGAACGGGGGACGTTATCCTTACTGAATGCCTATCCTCTGCCCAGGGCTGTGTTGTTGTCCTGCAAGGTGATCGGGCGTTACGCCGCACTCCTGGTGCCACTGGTGGTTGCCATAGTCGTGGGGTTGGTGGTGGTGGATCAGTCCTCATTCGTTTCGCTGGGCGACCCTGCTGTGGGGCTTGCCATTCTGGTGATTTTCATCGTGACCCTCTTATTTGTGTTTTGTATGGTCTGTTTGGGCGTCTGTGTGTCGGCCTGTACTCATCAGTCCATCAATTCCATGGTGATCGCGTTCATGGTGTGGACCGTGATGATTCTGGGTATCCCGCGACTGAGTCCCATGATGGCCAAGGCTTTATATCCCATTGACAGCAGCACGACGCTTCGTATGAAAAAGAAACTGGCTGTTGAAGATCATGAAAAGGCCTATGTCAAGGCCCGTGAAACTCTCATGGAAGCCTGTTTTTCAGAGTGTGGTGCGCCTGAGGAGGATATGCGTCGCTCACCTCCTGGGACGGAAGAGGGGAAAAAGGCCGTACTCTTGTACGATCAAAGAGTGGTTCCCATTTTGGAGACCCATCAAAAACGGATGGCCGCGCAGATAAGCCAACTTGAACAGGATTATTCTAACAATAAAAATGTGCAAAATCGCATCGCTCTGGCCTTGGCGAGATTATCTCCGGCCACGAGCTTCACCTGCATTCTTGCCACGGTCTGCGGTACAGGCATCGATGCACCGGATAATTTCAATCGCAATGCCCAGCGATTCCAGGATCAGGTGACCCATGAGATCTATGACCAGGTCATCCTGCGTCAATACAAAGGATTAACCCGCTTTCTCTATGCAGAAGGCTTTAATTCTGACAATATGAAACTGCCGGATATGACCTACGCCTATCCCACGTTGACAGAGTCGCTGCAAAAAAGTTGGCTGGATATCTTGCTATTGGCGCTTTATACGCTTCTGTATTTTGGAATAGCTTTGGTACGCTTTAATCAATATGACGTGAGGTGACTAGCTGTCAGCTTTCAGCGATCAGCCTTCAGCCGTTTTTAGCTGAGGGCAATTTACAGCTTTTGGAGAAAAAAATGATAGAGATCAAAGAACTGACCAAACGATACGAAGATGGTGTGCTGGCTTTGGATCATGTGAGCTACACCATCCAGCCGGGCGAGATCTTTTGCCTGCTGGGTGCCAATGGGGCGGGCAAAACCACGACCGTCAATATCCTGCTGGACTTTATCCAGCCGACTGAGGGACAGGCTTCGATCAATGGCCACGACTGTACCAAGTTTCCGCTGGAGGCCAAGAAGTATGTGTCGTACGTGTCTGAGAATGTGCAGCTCTACGGCATGTTCACGGCCCGGCAGAATCTTCGTTTTTTTGCCGAACTGGGCGGCAAGAAGAAATTGACCAATCAGATCCTGGACGATGCCATGCGGTCCGTGGGCTTACCGGAAAAGGCCTTGACCATGCGGTTGAAGCACTTTTCCAAGGGCATGCGTCAGAAGTTGGGTATTGCGATTGCCCTGATCAAGGACCCGCCTGCCATTATTATGGACGAACCCACCAGCGGCCTGGACCCCAAGAGTGCCAAGGAATTTCTGGATCAACTTGACAAGCTCAGGGAGCAGGGCAAGGCCATACTCATGACCACGCATGACATCTTCCGCGCCAAGATGATCGCCGACCGAGTGGGCATCATGAAACAGGGGCGCCTGGTAGCCATGCGTGAACGGGCCAACTTCAAACACGCAGACCTTGAAGAGATTTATATGCAAGAGATGCAGGCGGACAGTGCGTGAGCAGGGCGGCGGAGTTTTCAGGGCTGGGTCGGATGCGTATCCCTTCAGTCTAAAAACCTTCAGCCTTCAACCTTGCTCTGTGTCACTGCTTCGGCACCAAGTGGATGGCCTGGCCTCCCTGGGCTGTCATAGCAGCTTGGAGTATAGTCATTGACGTGACGTCTTTCTGGTCGATACGCACGTGTGTCTTTGTGGGTATCGTGGGATCGTCACTGTAGATGTGGGCTGTGTAGGACTTTTCGGGTTGCAGGAAGTCCAGTGGGATGTCCAGTGTTCTTTCCTGGCCGCTGTTCATGCAGCCGATGAACCAGTCTTGGCCGGATCTTCGGGCGATGACTGCGTACTGGCCGATCTGGCCGTGGATGACTTTGGTCTCATCCCACACGGTGGGCACGGCATCAAAGAAGGCCAGTTCCGGTTCGTTGCCGATGCCTGCTCTTTCGCCGCCTGCACCTTCAGTGCCTGGGGAACCGGCAGGGCGATCGTACCAGTAGAGGAACTGCCAGGGGCTGTAAAGGCATACGGCCTTGGCCAGTTGATAGGCGTGGGAGGCATTCTTTGCCACGCGGCTGTCGTAGTAGCAGATGGTGTTGTCCCCTGCGCCGGCCAGCATGCGTGTAAACAGGATCGTGAGCGTGGTTTCATTGGACGGGCTGGTCTCGTCGCCGGCGATGCCTTCCTGGGTCATGAAGTTGGGGTATGTGCGCGAGTAGCCAGTGGGGCGGTATTCGTCGTGGACGTCCACCATGAGATGATGTTGCGCTGCCTTGCGTATGGCCTGGTGCAGCCAGGTGGTGGCCTCTTGAGAGCCCACATTGACAAAACCATACTTTACACCAGCCACACCCCATTTTTCAAATAATGGCAGGATGTCATCCAGTTGTTTTGTCAAGGCCCGTTGGTTGACATACAGGAGGATGCCGATGCCCTGCGTTTTGGCGTAGCGAATGACCTCGTGCAGATCCAGGGGGCCTTTAGACCGCTTGGGATCGAGTGTGATGGTGGTGGCGTCTGACGCGTTGTCGTATTCCAGGCCATACCAGCCCGCGTCGAATTCCACGTATTGCAGGTTGTGTGCCTTGGCAAAGTCCACACAGGTCTTGCCGCCCTGGGTGGTGAGCGTGACTTCGCGGATGACCTTGCCCGGCTTGATCCACTCAGTGTCTTCAATGGCACAGGGTTGATTCAGGGTGAGCAGGATGCCGTTGTTCTCCAGCAGTTCACCGGGGCTCTGTGCAATCATGATCACGCGCCAAGGTGTAGTCAGCGGTAGGGTTGCTTCCACATCGCTGCTGAGTTGGCTGACGACTGTTAATGGACGCTCAGGTGACAGGCGGAGCTTCATGCGTGCGTAATCGACCAGACCCGCCTCGGCAATGGCCACGTAGAGGGTGTCGTGAACGCGCAGGGGCAGGGGGCGTTCCACGTCCCTGCCCATGTCGCTGATGGGGACGGCCTTGTACTGTCCCTGGGCCGAACGAGTCACCCAGGCCGTGTGGTCACCCAGAAAGGCGAATTCAGTGCGTTCTTTCTCGATCCGGACAGACGTGTTTCGCTGGGTGGCAGTGATTGTGGTGGCAAAGGCCACGCTCGTGTTGTAGCAGCGGAAGGTGATCTCCAGGAGGTGGAAGGGGTCTCTGATCTGCTGCAGGCTGACGGTCATTTCATTGTAATGATTCTGGTACAGAGTCTGTTCACCGTAGACCGGTTGCCATGAGGTGTTTTTAGAGGATCGTCGGACTGCACCGATGAGCATGCCGCTGGTCAGGGATTTATTGTCAGCCAGATCAAATCCCAGTCTGGAGTCGATCAGGAGCGGCTGCCCCTCAAGGGTCACATTATACAGAGGCACACCTCGTTCTGCCTCTATGTCCTTGACGTCAAAGGACAGGGTAATGGTGCCGTTCGGGGATTGCAGGTCCAGGGCTGAGGCCGAGATAGCCAGGCCCATGATAACGAGGGTGATGATCCATTTTTGTGGCAGGGTGATCATGGTGTGACTCCTTTAGTGAATCGCGTTTAGACGCCACGCGCGGACCCAGTCCACACGCATGGTATTTTTCTGAGGGTCTTTGAGTGCTTCCAAGGACGGCATGCCGTCCCACTTGAAGACCTCTGTATCAAAGAACAGATACATGGGCTCGTTAAACTCAACGGACAGATTCACCTCGGCGACCCTTTCGCCATTGTGATAGAAGCAGACTGTTTTATTGTCTTTCCACCACATGCCGTAGGTGTGATATGCATCAGCACTGCCGGAGGGCATGGTCCATTGTTTGGGTGTGGCCTGATCCTGGCTCCAGCCCTGTTTAAAATAATGTGTGTTCATGAGCATCTGTTGATTATGCGCAGGAAGCTTTTGGGAGCGACCGACCTGCTCGACCACGTCGATTTCGCTGTACCTGCCCTGAAACCAGAATGACGAGGTCATGCACAGGGCCGAGGCCTTGAACCGGGTCTCGTAGTAGCCATAGGAGGCCATGGGGTTTAGGGACGAGACACAGGCGGAGCTGACCCAGGGATCTTTATTAGGATCTGCCACGTCAGACAGGTCCGTGACATCCGTGGTGGATCTGAGCAGGAGAAGACCCCGGTCGACAGTGACATTCTCAGCAGCAAACTGGCTGGGCGTGCGTCCCTTCCAGTAGGGGTGCAGGGGGGACCATTTTGCCGTGTCGAGTGAAGTACCTTGAAATTCGTCGGACAGGGCGTCGATACGTTCCCATTGGAAGCCTTCAGGCGGCACAGGTAACCGGCCCTGACCTTCCATTTGGATCTCAGGCAGTACGAGGTCAGGGGCCTGTCCAGTGGCTGGACGTGTAAAGGCCGTGCCGTATTGGGTAAAGCCTGGCACAAAGCCGCCGTGTGACAGGAAGAACTGCCCGTCTTGAACGCCCATGAAACGGTCCAGGCGGTCTGCCTTGCCTGTGGCGTCGTGGCTGAATGTGGCTGTGGTCAGTTCGATCCACTGGCCCTGGTCCGTGCGAATCCACTGGCTGCCATACAGGGCCTTTCGCAGGGTGTGGCCGTTTGCACCGGAGAAGTTTTCGCTGAAGCTGTACAGGCCCCGCATATAGCCGCCTTCTTTGGGCGCTCGCCAACTGGAGATCAGGATCCAGACTTTCTTGTCTGGATGAAAATAGAAGCCCGAATAAATTGTGTGTGTGGCGTCCGTGGGCTCGGCCGTGACCATGAAACGCTGTGTCTCACCAGTCTTCCAGGGAAACTTCAGATGACTGTGTCCGCCTGTGCCCTCATTGCCAAAGCTGCCTGAGAACACATCCTCGCCCTTGCCCACCAGGGTGACGCGGTTGTCCGCATTGACCTTGTCACGGTCGACCGCTTCATTGCCGCTGTCCCACACGCTGAAGATGATGCGTCGTTCTGTGGGGCTGTTGACCTGCATGCCGAAGTACCCGCGGTGCCACCCGCAGGCCATGTAGTAGGACCAGATCGGATCTTCCAGGGCCGTCATCTCACAGTAAAACGCCGCCACCTTGGTGTTTGCAGGTACAGGATATGCCAGGTGCACGGACGCGGCATTGCGACGTTCTTTGAGATTAAAGTGCGCATTTTCAGTGGCCTTACCATTAAGGATGAGTGTCTTGACGTCTCCAAAGGGCTGGCCTGCTTGATCCAGGGATTCCAGCGTGAATTTCTGATACTCGGCCTGTTCGATTTTAAAGGAGCCGAATTCTGCTGTCACAGGCTGCGTGCCGGTCCCCGTGACAGAGACCTCGCTTGATTGGCCTGCCACAGTCAGTCGTAGCCGGGACGTGGTGCCCTGAGGCAAGGTAAGTTCCACCGCACAGTCCAAAGAGCCCTTAGTGCGGATCTGGCCGAACCACCATACCTTGAGCGTGGGGTCTGTCCATCGCGTGATGCCTGCGGCCTCAGACATACGTGCACCCCGGACGTCCGGGTCCAGGTAGGCCGTATAGGCAGGGACTCTAAGTCCCGCGTGGCAGATCGTGGCCAGGGCGAGGGTTATTATGAGTTGGATAAACCCTCTTGGGGCTTGCATCAGCCTTTCCATGTGATTTCCTTTTAATCCGAATGTATCTTTGACCCATAGAAAGGATTAACCTGCTTTGGATCAGATGTCAATGCTCCAGTGTCCGGATCACGTCGATGATCTGTGGCGAGGGCTTGCCCCTGACGTTTAGCGTTTCCGCCTTTTCATGCTCGCCAAACTGCTTGAGGACCAGGCCCCCATAATAGTGATTGACGCCTGGATTATCCCAGTGTTCGAGCGTATAGTCGTACACGGCCTTTCTGGCGGCCTGTGCCTTGTCCGTCAGATTCAGTTTGTCATAACATAGGGCCTGCAGAAAGTCTTGCATCCTGACATCCGGATCATACGGTCGGCCCGTGCCCAGTCTTTCCGGATACTGCTTGGAGCCCTCCAGGTACTCTACTGCAGCGGCAAATTCAGCAGCCTTCATTTTCTGCAACCCCAGTTGAACCTGACACTCGACAAACAGGCCATGCACTTCGCTGGCGCCCTCAAAGGGCAGGGTGGATGTCGTTTTCAGGAGTTCCAGTGCCTGTTGCCATAGGGCATTTTTGATCAGGGCCCGGATCAGATCAATCCGGATAACTGTATGTTTCGGGAAATCCGTCGCTGCCTGTTGTGCCAGGGCCAGTGACTCTTTGGCCAGACCCAGTTCATCGTAATACTGTGCCAGGGCATGACGTGCACGCCAGCTTTGGCGGTCCACCTTGATGGCTGCCTGGAAATCCAACAGGGCCTTGTCCTTGTCCACGTGCTTTTGAATATGGGCACGCGTCAGGTAGAGGGGGACAAAATCCGGGTTGCCGCAGCCATTCAATAGATCTCTGGCCAGTTCCGTGCGTCCTCTGGACCAGTAGATCAGGGCCAGGTAATATCTTGCCTTCCAGTCTGCGGGTCTGTGTTCAATGGCCCAGGTCAATACCGGAATGGTCTCTTCACGAAACGGGAACACCTGGTTGGCAGAGAGTCCGGCTGCCTTTTCCAGAACGAGGTGACTCCGGTCCGGCGCCTTGTCACGCAGTAGATAGGCGAGCCAGTAACAGGCCGTGGGATAGTCTTGGACGTACTGGAGCACTCGCACGGCATCGTCCATCAGGCCGATACTCACATAATACACGGCCAGTTCCATGTAGGTCTCTGCAGGAAACTCGTTGCGGATCATGGATTGAAAATGGGTCAGACGACTTGCGTTCGGCTTCTGGAGATACTGTTCGAAGCGAGCGAAGTGATTGAGCGGGTCCAGTTCCAGGAGTTGACCCACGACCTTCTCTGCCTCCCTGGGCTGGCCGCCCGTTCGAAACGCGGCAGCCAGGACCTGATACGCATTGATATTGTACCGGTTATAATCCAGGGCCTTGTGTGCATAGTCGATGGCCAGTGGAGGATTCGCCTCGATCAGATATATCTCTGCCATTTGGCCATAGGCCGTACTGCGATACTGCATGGCACGTGCTGCCCAACCGAGAGTCTCCTTGGCATCGACCAGGTGCCCCAGTCTCCGCGCAAGCACCCCGTATATATAGTTGGCGGCCGGGTTGTACATGGACTGACGTAATGCCGTTTGTGCATAGTTCAGGCCCTTTTCATACTCTCCCCTGCGGCAGTAAAGCTCGGCCACACGACAGAGCGCACGCAGGTGTCCGGGTTCACGCTCCAGGCAGGAGAGGTAGGTGGTCAGTGCGCTGAGATACCTGCGTGACGTCTCCAGGCGTTCGGCACTTTGAAACAATCCTTCGGTTGTGTCCTCACTGAATTCGTGGAAATCTATGGGCCGATGCAGGCGGTTGGTGGTCGGGTCACTTGAATAGCAGAGCGTGCTGCCGACCTTGACTTCAATGAAGCCTTCTTTCGAAGTCAGCGGGATCTCTTTTTTGTAGACCGCCATGGGCGCCAGCTTCAGCCTGCTGCGGAAGATTTCCTGGTGATCCAGTGTCACGACCAGGTCGTCGTTGAGTTTCTCCAGGGCACACACGCCTATCTCGACGGTGGTCTCTGCCCTGGTCACATGCAGGACACCCTGGGGCGAGGCCTTGACCAGGGGACCTATCTCTTTATAGGGAAACCAGATTTCCTGCCACGTGTCAGCGCGGTTCGGTGCAAAAAAGGCGTGGTCATTTTGATTGAAGTACCTGCCTGCCTGGGGTTCTACATACTGGCCGTGACCGTCGGTGAGCAGGCCCTCCCAGATGCCGCCCTGACGCGCGAGCGACCAGAGCCACAGCTTGTGTCCGGGCACGTCATCGTATCGCGCCCAGTGCCCGAATCCAAAACTGCTGTCATGCCAGTAGCCGCCATAGAAATCCTCGTACTGGCCCACTGTGAAGTAGCTCTTGTGGGAACCAAATGCGTTGTGGCGGTACCAGGAAAGGTCCCGGGCCTTGGCATCCACAGGCCAGGGCTTTTGTGGCACGGCAAAATTGTGGCCAATATAGGACATGCCTGGAAGCACGTTCTGTAGGTCGTTTGCCGCCTGGACTGCACCGTTCATCCACACGTAATAAGACTGGTTCAGGGGGGTCGGATTGACCCAGAAGGCGTTTGTTTCGATCAGGGCCTTGTCCCTGGGCAGCGTGATGGTGACGGTCCAACGCGTGCGTGACGGCAGGTCCATGGTGCCCACAATGCAACTGACACTGCCATTCGCATTCTTGCGCACCAGATAATCGACCGGGGTGGCGCAACTGGGTGCATGGCCCACCAGGCCGAAATTGAACTCCACACCGCCCGAGGTCCAGGGTCCGCGCAGGGCAATCTGGCGAAACTTCAGCACGTCGTTCCAATAGATGAATTCCTGGCCCGTGGATTTTTCAGTGGCACCCCATATCTTGCCGCCCACCTCTGGCAGCACGGCCAATTTGATATAGGGATTTTCCATACGTACCACGGTCCAGTCCTGCTGTACTGCGGTGTCGGTGAATCCGTCAAAAAAATGGGTGGGGTACAGGCGTGCATTGGCCTCCCACGCATCAGACCTGGCCAGGATGGCCACCGGGTCAGGATCGGAAAACGGATAGGTGGTGATCGTCTCTCTTGACTCTCTAATACTTGCGGCCCCGGTTGCAGACCCGACCAGCCAGAAAATCAGCAGTGTCACCAATGGATAAACGTATTGTTTTATCATGACTTGTCCTCAGCGAATGCATTGCATCGGGTGCACAGAGCAATCATATCCAGGCATCTGTTATGTCAGTCGCTTATGGTATCCTTTGGATATAAAGCATGCAAGCTCCATCTAAATCGTCATGTTTCATGGCTCTGTGGCAGTGACTCCCTTCCAGGATAAATCTGTCGAGGATAGGGTAGGTACGGCTTGGACGCGCAGAGGCGCATGAAGAGGCCGGCTTCTGCCCGTTGACAGCAGGAGCCGGCCTTTTCTCCAGGAAGTCTTATATAGGGTTACTTGGGGGCACGGAATTCGTATTGGTAGATTTCGTCCTTGTCCAGATCCTTGGCCTGGCACCGAAGCACAAAACCGTCCGGACTCTTTTCGTACAGAAAATCCTTTCCGCTGAACAGATCCCGGGGCAAATCATCAGGCAGCGTGTTCGGCAGGCGTCCTGTCCTGGCCTTGACCATGGTGATGTCGATGGCTGCTCTGATGGCATTGAAAAAGGTGTCACTCTTCACGCCAATGGTGCACACGCGACTGGAAGCGGGGCTCAGCAGGGCTGCCATGATTGCCGCGGAATTCGTTTTAGCTTCCTTCTCAGTACGCTCCTGCAGTGTCTTGAGCCTTTTGTGGGCCTCTGGATACGGCAACTCAACGGCCGCGATGACATCATCCATGATATTGGCATAATAGGCCCTGTTGTCTTTGAAAAAACCGGCGTCTCCCGCCTTGACCTTCTTCAAGGCATCGGCCGTGATCTCGTCCTTGACGAAATCATCTCCCATAGCCTCCAGAAGGCTGTCGATCTTTTCCTCGCGTATTTCACTCTCTGAAATCGTCTTCTCTACGGCCAGGGCCTTCTTGAGGGATGGTGCATTGACGGCGATGCTGACCATCTGGCCCTTGAGCCAGGTGAGTGTGTCCAGATTCTGCGGCATGCTGGAGAGCAAGTCTCGAATTCGGTTGTTTGCAAGGTCATTCAAGGACGCGCTGACCAGATAGGATATCAGGAGGCTGTCACTCACATGTCGGGCCATCTTGTGAATGGTCAGACACTGGTTCAACGCTGCTTTATACTCCCCATCTTCAGCGAGTATCTGGGCCTTGGCACACAACATGAAGGCCGTTAACCTCACCTTGAGAAGCTCAGGCATGAGCACGCCAAGTCCCCTGGACAGATCGTGGCCCCAGTCGCACTCGCGTATGTTGGCGGCGGTCTCGACAAATTCGATAACGTACTTGTTTTCATCCAGGTACTCTTTGATCTGATCGTTGGGTTCGATCTTACCTTCTCTCAAGTCACGCATCATGTCCTTGACTTCCTGACTCGGCTCCCTGAACATCAGGAAGGCCTTGTAGTAAAGAACGGCCGCGTTGTCAGGGGGGTAAGACTTGGCCATCGACACCGAGGTGAGGCACAGGAGGAGAATACAGGTGGTCTTGATTAAATGTCCTTGTTTTGTGGTTTTCATGGTTTTGTCCTTTTTTTGGTTAAACACCGTTGGATTCTGTAAGCAGTTCGCGAAGCGAGACTTTTGCGGATCTGGATTTCGGCAGATCAAAGGCAGTTTCGGCCAGAGCGTCCATGGCCTCAATACCACCGCGACGATATGCCATGTTGAGTGACATCACGCTCAGACTGTCAGCCGGTGATTTCGCCACAGGCCCCATTTCGGACGGAACCTCTTTCTGCGGGTCCCACTGAATTGCCAGCAGACCGATGGCCACGATGATCATGGCAGCCACGGCCAGTCTGATGGTGCTGCTTCTGTGCCATGTCCAGTTTGACCTCGATCGTTTAAGGGTCGAGCTTTTGTCCATGGCTGCAAACGCGTCATCCAGCACATGCCTGTCCATCCGGGGATCCGTGGTTATCTTCGCTTTGCCGCGTCTTACAAAATTTTCGGTATTCTCTACAGAGTTCATTTTGTCACCGTACTATTCAAAATCGAACGAAGCTTTTCCAGGCCGTATCGGTACCGACTCTGGACGGTATTGATCGAGACGCCGAGTGCCTCGGCGATGTCGCGAAATCGCATCTCCTGATGCAGATGCAACACGATGATCTCCTGCTGCTCATAAGGGAGATACCCCAGCACATCCTGCAGGCGCTGAGCTTCTTCGGAGCCGACTGACTGTGCCACTGGATCTTTCGAATCAGTCATCAACGCTTCAGCAGCGTCGAGTCCCACATGTCGGGCTGACCTCAAGCGGTTTCTGTCGCGTGCGCAGTTGGCCACGCAGGTTGACAGATAGCCCTTCAAGGTGCCAGTGAGGGTAAAGACTCCAGCCGTTCGAGCGAATGCCACGAAGACATCGTGTACCACATCCTCGGCCAGGCTCCTGTCTCTCAGCAGAGTGATTGCCAATCCGAGCAGGTCATCTTTGTACTTTTCATAGAGCCGTTGCAAAGCCTCTTTGCTGCCGCGATTAAACTGCCAAACGAGTCTTTTGTCATCGATCATCAAATCAGCTTGTCCCATTCTAAAGAAACGGCCATTTCTTACTGGTACAACGGATCAGCAGTCCATTTTAGTTTAAACTTTGTGCTGTTCCTCAAAAAAACACAAAAAAAGCCATTTCGCATGTTTTGTATGCAGGGTGGGGCACTTCAATGTGATGTTTGCCAAGACTCTAAAAGCCATCAGCTCTTACCCATGGGTGAGAGGCCTATGCCGCTTTTTGGGGTGCCGGTTTGATGGGCTTGACAGGCTTGTCGGAGCCCTGGGCCTGTCTTTGGGCGCTGTAGAGCAACAGGTGTTCGCAGGGAAGGTGTTCTGTAAAGGGGACTGAGCCGTACCATCTGCGGCGCTGGATCCATTGGGCGATTTCCATGGGGCCGATCGGGGCTGTGATCAGGCCATCCAGTGTCAGGGTCTGGTGGGTGAGCCGTGTGGTGTGGATGGGCAGACTGTTGATGGAGAGCAGGATCTGCTTGCCCTCCACGACGAGGTCGTAGAGGTCCGGTGCCTTGGCAAAGGGGGTGTCTTCGAACAGGACAAATGAACTGGCCGTAATGGCATCTGCATCGGGGTAGACCTGACCGAGCATGTCCAGTGTCTGGTCCAGGTCACGGGGTGTGCTGGTGGGCAGGCCGAAGATCATCATGAGCAGGTTGGTGATGCCGACTGTGTGACTGTCGTGCAGGATGCGCTCTATGTGGTCACGTCTGGTGCCTTTGCGTACCAGATTCAGCAGACGCTGAGAGCCTGTTTCCACACCCCAACTGATCCAGCAGCACCCGGCAGAGGCGGCCAGGGCCAGGGTGTCGCCTGTGAGGTCCGGGGTGGGGCGGGCCATGATTTGAAATTTGATGTTGAGCCCGCGTGCCAGCAGGGTTTTTGACAGGGTGATCAGTGTGTCGGTGGGGACATATTGATCGGCCAGATAAAAATGACGACAGCTGTGACGTGTCATCAGGACTTCAAGTTCGTCCACGAACTGATCCACGGATTTCTGTCTGTGGCTGGCAAAGGAATGATTGTGTGCACAGAATCGACACCTGGCCCAGGCACAGTGCCGTGACAGGACCACAGGTAAAACCGGTTCGGGATTGGCATAGTCGGTGAGTCGAAGATCTGTAAAGTCGGGCACCGGCAGTGACGTCAATTCTATGTGCCGGGCAGGGGTGACCTGTCTGGTCCCGTGTGAAAAGGACCGCGTGATGAGGCCGGAGACTCCACTGGGTGAGATGCCCTGACACAGTTGCGCCAGGGCCTGTTCTCCTTCGCCCGGCAGCACCGCATCCACAAACCAGGCATGCTGCATGAGGTCTGTGACATGGACCGCACACAGGGCTGCGCCGCCGAGCACACAATAGGGACGTTTTCTGCCTGACGTTGTTTCGTGGATGCGGCGGGTCATGGCCAGGGCAAATGCCATCTGGTCCAGGAACATCACAGAAAAACCCAGGAGGTCAGGTGAGGTGTGCCGGATCTGTTCGAGTGACCTGCCGAGGACCCTTTCCAGGGGGGCAGTCCATTCGCCAGTCTCCAGGTAGTGGAGGGCCTGTTGATGCAGGCGAGTGACCTGCTGATTGATCGTGGCCCAGATTGTCTGAAATCGGGTGTAGACCAGGGGATCGAAAAACGCCCCGTCCGGGTTGTGCACAAAGGTGGTCAGGTCTGAACCTTGCGGCGTGCTCTGGGCAAACAACAACCAGGTGGCAATGTTGAGGTCCAGCACGGTCAGGTCGGCAGGGGCCTGAGCCCGACTATAGGCCGTCACCGACGCCAGGCCCAGAGGGACATAGGTGGGGCTGGCCGGGGGTGGAAAGATCAGCAGGGTTCGCATAAGACGGAGGCCAAGGCTCAGTGTTCTCGACGAGCCGTTCTAAGGGGCTTGTCCTGATAGTGCGGTGTTTGATGGGTCATCACGTCCCTGAGTTCAATGATCTGCGGGCCGGCATTGGCCTTGAGCGTGGTCACGGATTTGTACTGTCGCCGGTCCGCCAAATAGCCGGTGACCTGCTCAATCGTATCCGGATCAAGGAGTGACCACAGGGGTTGGGTGACATGGAGCATCAGGGGCAGGGCATCCTGGACCTTCCGGTCCCATTCAGGGTAACAGGTGTCCAGGTCGTCCGGTCTGATCTGACCACGGCAATTCGGGCAGGCGCAGGTCAGTGTCATGGGTTCCGTGACGTTGAACAGGCCGTAGTCATCGGTGATTTCGTCTCCCGGTTGGATGTCCTGGATGGCAATTTCAAAGCCATACCCTGTGCTGAGTGTGTTGCAGTTGCACCGATGATTCACATATTTGGCCAGGTCCCAGCTCACAATGCGTATGCCACGTTCGTCCATGTAGGAGTATCGCTCTGTCTGATTCTTGAGCAGCTCGCTCATGGCATCAAATTGCTCGGGCGTCACTTCAACATCGAAGGGGTCCTTGGCAAAGGTGATCGTGCCCTTGGGGATGAAGTCTGTGGCAAATACGCCATAACCGAGAACCGGATCAATGCGTCGGAGCTCTGTGTGCGGATGGATCATGGTCCTTACCTCAAAGCATAAAAAAAGTGCGGGAAGATCTCCCAGGTTTCTACTCTTGCCACACTGTCTTGGTCGGTCTCTGCGAGTGTGCCAAAGGTAACACGGTTTGGTCACAGGCCCGAGGCCCTGGCACCACAGCCAGGGTCGACAGTGCAAAACGGCATCATTATGGTGTTCCATCGCGAAAGGTCAATCATGGATTTGAAGAAAAGAAAAGATTTATGGGGTCAGGGGCCAGAGGTCGCGGGTCGGGGACAGGGGTAAGGAAATAGGGAATAGGGACATCCAGGCTTCATCCTTCGCCCTTGCCTGCGTCCTCCTTTTGTCTTAGAATGCTCTCCTGACATGCGAAACAGGGTCCTTTCAGGAGCGTATCAGTATGAGTATTGTCAAGGCGATCGGGCACACGCCTCTGGTGGAGTTGAAACAGGTGAATCCGAATCCCAAGGTGAAGGTGTTTGCCAAACTGGAGGGGAATAATCCCGGGGGCTCGATCAAGGATCGTCCGGCCTGGTGTATGATTCGCAACGCTGTGGAGTCCGGCGCATTGACCCGAGACAAGACCATTCTGGAGCCCACGAGCGGCAATACCGGCATTGCCCTGGCCATGATCGGGGCGTCTGAAGGATTTCGTGTGAAGTTGACACTGCCTGGTTGTGTGAGTACGGAACGTCGACATGTGCTGGAGGCCTATGGCGCGGAGGTGGAGATCACGCCGTATCAAGAGGGCACGGACGGGGCCATTCGCCGGGCCCATGAGATCCTGGCGGCATCGCCGGACCAGTATTATATGCCAAATCAATTTGCCAATCCCCACAACTGGCTCGCCCACTATGAAACCACCGGCCCGGAGATTTATGAACAGACCCAGGGGCAGCTGGGTGTATTCGTTGCGGGTATGGGTACGACAGGGACACTGATGGGGGTGTCACGGTTTCTCAAGACGCAGTCACCTGCCATACGCGTGGTGGGCGTCGAACCCATCAAAGGTCATACGATCCAGGGACTCAAGAACATGACGGAGTCCATTGTGCCGCCCATTTATGACCGCGAGAGGCTGGATGATGTGCTGGTTGTTCTCGATGATGAGGCCTTCCAGATGACGCGTAGACTGGCTGAGCAGGAGGGGATTTTTGCCGGCATTTCAAGCGGCGCTGCAGTGGCCGGGGCGGTGAGGGTGGCACAGACCATGGACCGCGGTGTGGTGGTGACCATTATCTGTGACCGCGGTGACCGATATCTCAGTACCAACCTGTTCAGGTCAACCTGCGCCAAATGCCCACCGTAGTATTAGTGGCTAGAAAAAGAGGGCTTCTAGCCAACTGTGATCCGTGATCTTTTTTTTATCTGATCCGGTCTGTCTTGATGGGCGTGCCGATCGGCGGGGTCACTGGCAGTGTGACTGGCTTGCCTTCGAGGAGTTCGGTGAGGGCGTTGGCCGCGTACCCGATGACCTTGCCATCTTTGGGCTTGGGCAGGCTGTTGTCAAAGGCGCCCGTGTAAGCGATTTTTCCATCCTTGTCCACGATGATGATTTGAGGGGTGGCTTTGGCATAGTAGAGCCTGGCAATTTGGCCTGAGGCATCATTGATCACGGGGTGCTCTATGCTTGATTGTGTGACAAAATTCAGGATGGCTGTGGGATTGGTGGGAGGGGTGCTGCATACGCCAAGCCAGACCACGTCTTTTTGATAGCTGTATTGTTTGGCCAGTGCCGGGAGTTTATTCTTTTGATAAGCGAATTTTGTGTACTGGCATTCAGGATTGAGCCATTCCAGAACCACGATCTTGCCTTTGTAATCACTAAAGTTGATGTCTTGGCCTGTGAAGCTCTTGGCTGTGAATGACGGAGCCTGGGTATTGACTCGGTTTTCCGCTTGATTGCGTTTGGCCATGGTGTTCATGGCAGTGGCCATTCGCTGAACCCGCTGCTGGAGTGCATTAATCCGGCTGTCATAGTCAGATTCCTTGGCCTTGATCAACTGTGTGACTTTTTCAAGGGTCTTCTCGGCCTTTTCCTGGGTCGCAAGATCCTGGAGATCCTTGAGCTCCGTGATCAAGGCCTTTTGCTCGGCCTTCAGGCGCATGATCTGGGTATTCAGTTCAGCGATTTGGCGCTGGGCATTCACCCTTGCTTCGCCCGGAGAGGCGGCCCGGTCGCGCAGGGTTTCCGTGCGACGATCGCTCCTGAGTCCGGGTGCGGCACCTGGCCGAGCCTGCGTCCAGGCGGTTTGGTTGATCAAGATGGCAGTCAGCAGTGCGTATAGGGCTATTTTATGAGACATGATCCGTTTCTCCTGTCTGAATATCAATATATAATGGTTCCGTAGCGTATATCGGCGTTTGCCACATCCCTATCTACTGACCCTTGGAAAAAAAGTTCATAAAACGCTGTCATCGCTCAGCTTTCAGCCATCGGTGTCACTGATCAAGGGCCTCTCGAACCTCCTGAATGAACTGTCCGATGGCTTTCAGCATGTCCGGTTTGTTGTCCAGGTGGGTCTCGATCAGGCCGACGAGTTTGGAGCCGATTATGACGCCGTCTGCACCGGCCAGGGCAATGGCTCTGGCATGTTCTGAAGAACTGACGCCGAATCCGACGCACACGGGCAGGTCTGTGATGGCCTTGATTTCCTGCACCAGGCCTGCCACAGAACCGGAGACCTGATCTCGGGTGCCGGTCACGCCCAGCAGGGAGACCGTGTAGATGAATCCTGTGGTCTTGTCTGCAACCTGCTGTTTTCGCTGGAGAGAGGTGATGGGTGTGACCATAAAGACCGTGTCCATGCCCACCTGTTTGGTGATGGGCAGGATCTCATCGGCATCGTCAATGCTCAGGTCTGCGATGAGTACACTGTTGACGCCGACCTTGGCAGCGTCCTGGTAAAAGGCGTCCACACCATAGTGCCAGATCAGGTTGTAATACATGAGCAGGCCAATGGGGATGTCTTTGTAGGCCTTGATGCGCTGGATCAGCTCAAAGGCCTTGTGACAGTTCATACCCTGATTCAATGCGCGGATATCCGCTTTCTGGATGGTGGGACCATCTGCAATGGGGTCGCTGAAGGGGATGCCCAGTTCGAGGATGTCTGCGCCGGAGTCAATGGCCGTCTTGATGATGTCATAAGATGTGTCCATGTCAGGGTCGCC
Source organism: Phycisphaerae bacterium (assembly GCA_021736645.1). GTDB lineage: Bacteria > Planctomycetota > Phycisphaerae > Sedimentisphaerales > Anaerobacaceae > JAIPFM01. The sequence goes on from JAIPFM010000180.1 coordinate 32,530, forward strand.
CAGGACGAAAAAGGGGATCAGGGCTGTTTTGCCTTTATGGGCAAATATATCTTTGTATGTTTTCATGATTTGGTTTCTGGTTTCTGGTTTCTGGTTTCTGGTTGTTGGTTTCTGGTCTCATCCCTCGGCCCTCAAAGGACGCTGTCCGGGCGATACTGAATGAAGGAATCCACGTCCTTGTCTCCCCGTCCACTCAGGTTGATGATGACCACGTCGTCCGGTTTGAATTGGCCGGCCTGTGTCAGAATCCAGGCCACGGCATGCGCACTTTCAAAGGCCGGGAAGATCCCTTCTTTGCGCGTCAGCAGCAGGAACGTATCCAGGACCTCGTCATCCGTGGCCCCCACATAGTCCGCCCTGCCGGTCTCCTTGAGGTGGCTGTGTTCCGGTCCAATGCCCGGATAGTCCAGGCCAGCGCTGATGGAGTGAGATTCAATGATCTGTCCGTCCTTGTCCTGAAGCACATAGGAGCGGGCCCCGTGCAGCACACCCACGCTGCCCCTCTGCAGGGTGGCGGCATGTTTGCCAGTGTCCAGGCCATAGCCCGCGGCTTCCACACCGACCAGTCGCACGCCTTCATCCTGGATGAAGTGGGCAAAGGTACCAATCGCATTGCTGCCCCCCCCCACACAGGCGGTCACCAGGGTGGGCAGTTTTCCGCACTGGTCAAGGCACTGCTGTCTGGCTTCCAGGCTGATCACCTCCTGGAAATGCTTGACAATCGCGGGGTAGGGATGGGGCCCGGCTGCTGTACCGAACAGATAAAACGTGTCGTCTACATGGGCTGTCCAGTATCGCAGGGCGTCGTTGATGGCGTCCTTGAGTGTGCCGCTGGCCCCCTCAACAGGGATCACTTCGGCGCCCATGAGCTTCATTTTCTGGACATTGGGCATCTGGCGTTCAATGTCCGTGGTGCCCATGAAGATCTTGACTTCCATGCCCATCATGGCGCCGATCGTGGCTGTGGCCAGTCCGTGCTGGCCTGCGCCCGTTTCTGCGATGAGTTTTTTCTTGCCCATGTATTTGGCCAGCAGGCCCTGGCCCAGGCCATTGTTGAGCTTGTGAGCACCGCCGTGCATGAGGTCTTCACGTTTGAGATACACGTGGCAGCCCACAATGTCACTCAGGGCCGGGCTTCGATACAACGGTGTGGGCCGGCCAGCATAGTCGCGTGACAGCAGCGCCAGTTCGGCCGTGAACTGTGCGTCGTCTTTATAGCGGTCAAAGGCCGCCTCCAATGCCTCAAGCACAGGAATCAATACCTCGGGTACGTAAAACCCGCCAAAGTCACCATATCGTCCTCTATGTTTCATGTTTCACCAGTTTTTAGTTTCTAGTTTCTAGTTTTTGGTTTTAGGTTTTCAGCCTTCAGGTCCCCCAGGGATCTGGTCTGGCCATCTCCAGGTGGACCTGGCGGGATTTCTTCCCTCAGCCCTTGTTTTATCATCTTCGCACATGTTGAATTGCATCAAAAAAGGCCCGCATCTTTTTGTGACACTTCTTGCCAGGTTCACTTTCAATGCCGCTGCAGATGTCCAGGGCATACATGCCTTGTTCCGCCGCTTCCCTGGCATTCTCCGGTGTAATGCCGCCCGCCAGGAAGATACGCTGACCACTGTAGGTCAGCAGGCCCCAGTCAAAGGTCTGGCCTGTACCGCCATAGCGTTCTTGTTGGAATGCATCCAGCAGGATTGCATCTGTGGCGTATTGGGAGGCACGCTCAATGTCTTCTCGCGTTTTAATGCGTACCGCCTTCATGATGTTGGGCCCGTCTGTCTTGAATTGTTCGCAGAATTCCGGTGACTCATCGCCGTGGAGTTGAATCCAGTCCAGGTCACATTCCCTGGCTGCCTCTCGAATAGTGCCGGGCTCTGCATTCACAAAGACGCCGGCCAGAGACACAATGGCAGGTATCTTGTAGACCAGATTGGCGGCCTGCTCGATCGTGACATAGCGGGGACTCTTCTCGTAGAAGTTGAAACCCAGGATGTCTGCGCCCATGTCCACGGCGGCGCGGGCGTCTTCTACATTGGTAATACCGCATACCTTGACTTTTACGATCATGACTGGATTCCTGTTTTATTGATTAGATAGTGTAACCAGTTGATTCAAGGCCTGCAGGGCCTTGCCTTCATCCACCGAGGCCTGCGCCAGAGTCAATCCCTGTTCAAAGGTGTCAGCCAGGCCGGCAATCATGATACCGGCTGACGCATTGAGTGTGATGATGTCATACTTCGGGCCCTTGTCGCGGCCTTCAAAGATGGCACGCAGTACATCGGCATTACTGGCTGCATCTGAGGCACTGATCGCGTCCTTGGTCGCCGGGGCAATGCCGAGTTTCTTGGGTGATATTATGTGTTCACAGACTTGGTTGTTCTTCAAAGTCATAATTCGGGTGGGGCCGAGTGTACTTATTTCATCCAGGCCATTGCTGTGTACCACCATGGCCGTGGTGGATCCCAGCAGCTGGAGTGCTGTGATCATGGTTTCCATCAAGGATTCATCGGCGACACCCAGGATTTGCGCCTGGACTCCGGCGGGATTGGCCAGGGGGCCCAGGATGTTAAACACGGTTCTAAATCCCAGGGCCTTTCGGATGGGCTGCACGTATTTCATGGCCGGATGGAACATGGGTGCAAACATGAATCCTACCCCTGCCTGATCAATGCACTGGGCAATCACATCGGGAGATGCATCGATCTTGACACCCAGGGCTTCCAGCACATCGGCAGACCCGCATCCGCTGGTAATGCCTCGATTGCCGTGTTTGGCCACGTGCGCGCCTGCACCGGCTGCCACGATCGCTGCAGCGGTCGACACATTACAGGTCTTGACAGATCCTCCGCCTGTACCGCACGTGTCTATGCAGCTGTCACTTCTTGGCGTGACCTTGACTGCGTGACTGCGCAGTGACCCGGCCAGGCCTGCAATTTCTTCGGGCGTGGGGATCTTGATGCGCATGGCCGTTAAAAAGGCGGCGATCTGGGCTTCAGGGATGTCGCCTGAAAACACCGCATCCAGCAGGTCGCCAGCCTGAGCCTGCGTCAGGTCCTGACCTGCGATCAAGAGATTTAGATAGTCTGCAAACGTCTTGTGCATGGCACTCTCCTTGTTTTGACCTGAATTTACCTTGGGACTGCCTGTCTGGCCTGTTCGGCAATGACCAATATGTTTTCAATGATCTTTCCGCCGGCCGGCGTCAGGATGCTCTCCGGGTGAAACTGGACGCCGTGAATGGGCAGGGTTTTGTGCTGGACGCCCATGACAATGCCTTCAAATTCGGCTGTGACTGTGAGGCAATCCGGCACGCTTGTGGCCACCAGGCTGTGGTAGCGTCCGGCCTGCAGAGGATTTTCAATGCCTTGAAACACGCTTTGCCCCTGGTGGTTCAGACGGGACGGTTTACCGTGCATGGGTTCCGGTGCATGCCCCACGGTGCCGCCAAAATACTCCACGATACTCTGATGCCCCAGGCACACGCCGAATACAGGCAGCTTGTCCTTGAAATAGTCAATGGCCGACAGCGTGACACCTGCAGTCTTGGGTGTGCCCGGACCCGGTGAGATGACCAACAGGTCCGGATCATACTCGTCTGCAATGGCGATGAGTGTGTCCAGGGCAGTGTCTGCGCGATAGACCTTGGCATCGCACTGACGTTTGCAGAAGTCATCCACCAGGTTGTAGGTGAATGAATCGAAATTATCAATAAACAGGACTCTTCTTTGAGTTTCCATGGTGGTGACCTTTCTGGCTTATTGTCCGTGGATGGCCCGCATGCATGATCCGGATTTGTGATCGGTTTCTTCGAATTCCGTTTTGGGGACACTGTCATGGACAATGCCGGCACCCACACGGATGTAGGCGGTGTGGTCCTTGACCTGGAGGCTTCGGATCGTGATGCAACTGTCAAACTGTCCGTCTACTGTGAGATACATGACTGCGCCGCCATAGTAGCCGCGTTTTGTCTTTTCCAGTTGGCGGATGATCTTCATGGCCTCAATCTTGGGCGCCCCGCTCAGCGTGCCCATGTTCATGGTGGCCAGGTAGGCACTCAAGGCGTCAAGCTTGTCATCCAGGATGCCCTTGACATTACTGACCAGATGCTGCACGGATTCATATTTTTCTACAGTCAATAATTCGGTGACCACGCGGCTGCCCGGTCTGGAGACTCGGGCAATGTCGTTTCTGGCAAGATCCACCAGCATCATGTGTTCTGCCAGTTCTTTGCGGTCGATTTTGAGTTCCGCTTCGTATCTGAAATCTGTATCCAAATCGATTTCATGACCGATCTTGCCTCTGGGCTTGGTGCCTGCTATGGGCCGGATTTCGACCACGCGGTTCTCTGTGCCGCTGACACGCAGATTCAGTTCAGGGCTCGAGCCGAGCAGGGCCGTGCTCGGTGTCTTGATGTAGAACATGTAGGGCGATGGATTGAGTTCCCTGAGTCGTTTGTACACATTCAAGGGTTCATCCGGGCAGGGCTCCATTTTGGTGCGGCTGAGCACGACCTGGAAGATATCACCGTCAATGATGTGTTGTTTTGCGCTGTTTACCATGGCCTCAAACGTCTTCTGGTCCGTATCTGTGGCGGCGTCCGGCAGGGGACCTGCATACACTCCCGGTTTGGGTGCATCAAACCTGGACATATTTGAGTAGTAATCAAAACAGGCCTGAGCTTCTTCTATGGCCTGATCGTGGTTGTCGTCTGTGACGATACAGTTGACCACCACATAACCCTGCCCATTGGCATGATCCACCAGAAAGATATTGTCCGCAAAATAGAGCTCATAGTCCGGATTGCCCAGGATGTCCTGCTCGTTTTGCGGCAGTGCTTCAAATTGATCGATAAAATCATAGGCCAGGGCCCCGACCAGGCCACAGGTCACCCGGAAGGGTTTGGATGCGAGTTTGAAGGAAAAGGCCACGGCCCTGAGCACGTCCATCTGGTTGGTACTGTTGAGACGTGTGTGTTCATCCACAATCCCATCAGTTCGCTTGATCCGGCCTGTGATGGCGTCCTCTGTGATGTTCAGTGTCTCGCAGAATGAGAATCTGTGGTTGTCAGCGACCAGATAGGCCAGCATGCGTTTGCCTGTGGGGCTCAAGGCCTTGATGGTGAAGTCGTTGCCCTGGCCTGTGAGATACAGCGAAGGTTTGGTGGTGCCAAAGCTCAAGGCTGAATCCCCTGCCAGATACTCCCTGGATTCAAACAGGCAGCTGTTTTCGAGGCGGCCGTAATCGCTGATGCGTGCGAAAAAGTCCATGGGATCGTTTATTTCAATCTGTTTGACGATCGGGATGATCTGTCCGGGGTTGGCGTTCCTGATAATCTGCTTGTAGTCATTCATGTTGATGCCTTTGCAGTTCTTTTAGTGTTCTTCAGCTCTCAATACAAACAAAAAAACGCGACCTCCTGGTTTCCAGAAGGCCGCGTTGTGAGTTCAACTCGATTGTTTTTGTAGAAAAGATTCGCTTGCCCGCTGGAATTTATCCGAGGGGCCACCACCAATTCCCTGTGTTGTTGCGATTTCTAGTCTGCATGTTGTGTCTATTAAAGCAATAAACTGAGATTCTGTCAAGGCAACCTCCGAATTATTTTGGCCTTTGCGTCAGGATGGTGACCTCTGTGGGTCCCAATAAACGATAGCGAATACCTCGCCAGCAAATGGTGTGTCCAAAGGCCGAAGCCAGGATGGTCCCTGTCAGGACAAAGGACCACACCCAAAAGAACCGAATGTCCGCAAGCCTGGCATGTTTCATGGCCTCCGTGTTTTCAGGCAGCAATTTTTGGATCATGGCCTGTCGAACCCAGGCCTGTACGGTCTGAGAGAAAAAAAATGAGACCGTGAAAAACAGCCAGATCGGCCACCATGGAAAGGAGACTCCCCATTGATACCCATGAGAGTGATTTGCGATGGAAGCCAGGGTCAATCCCAAAGCACCCCAGGGTCCCAGGATCGACATGAGCGAACAGGCAAGCCCAAACCACCATGTGCCGGCTGCGCTGACCCGAGTGATGATCAGTTGGCGTCTGCAGAATTCGAATAAATCCTTCCAGGTTGTGCTCAGATGAGAGGCCACCAGGCAGGAGGGTACAAAGAGCATTTTGTACCGGTATTTTTTAACGGCATAGGTCAGGGTATAGTCGTCGCTCAGCGCCCTGGACCAGATCTCTTTGAGACCGATATGGTCAAATACATCTCGACGGATGGCCATGGATCCGCCCCATGCCTGCATGAAACGGGTGTTGCCAAGCATTTGAGCGACCTTTGCATTCACGGCCGACAGGGCAAGCGAGGCCCAGTGCCGATCTATGGGGACAAACCATCTATAGCCACTGGTGGCACCGATCCGGGCTTTTCTCAGTGGCCAGACCAATTGGCAGAGCCAATCGCTTCTGACACAGATATCAGAGTCCGCAAAGGCCAGGACTTCGGCCTGGTCGGGGATGTGCGAGTAGGCATGCAGGAGGTTGTGGAGCTTCTGAGAGCAGGTGGTGGATTGGCCTGCCGTCAAAATGTGGATATTCCTTGCCTGAGACTGACTTGCCTGATCCCGCTTGAGGGTTTGAAGTCTTTGGTAGGCCGGATCCTGAGTGCTTTCAGTCACAAAAAAGAGTTCGTAGTTGTCGTAGTCCAGCTTATATAAGGATAGGATGTTTTGATCGAAGTCGTTATCAAGGCCTTTGCAAGGCACGATTAATGCCGTGTGGGGGCGATACGATACGGCCGAGCGGCTGCATTGGGCCAATTTGAGCTTGGACAGGGCATACTTATAGTTTCGACAGGTATTGAACAGACTCAGCCATTGGGCCAAGAGAATTCCAAATGAGACTAAAAAGCATCCAAGCATAAGTAAAGGGCATCCCTAATTTTCAAACGTTCAGGCAGCGTAGTCTACTGGATATCTCTACGCAATGGAACTCAGAGGTACAATTGAATTGATCAGGTCTTCCATGGAGATTTCGCTCTCCAGGCTGGCATGGACCAGGCACCCGTGATTGTGGTCTGATGCGATGAGCAACAGGTTGTCCCCAGCCCGGTTCCAACCTTCAGGCTGAGGTTGGTGCCCGAGGATAAACAACCGTGTCTTGAGCATATCCGCGAGTTTGTCGAGCCAGGACTGGCTCATGTTTCGCCCCCAGGTCAGGAGATATACACTGCCGGGTTTGACGCAATCGCTTATTAACATAGGTCTTACAAAGATGTGCGGGCTAAAATCGTCCATCCAGCGGTCGGCAGGTAGAGAATGGGACATCCAGAGACCGTTGCCGGTTTTTATGGCCAGAGGCTGTGAAAATAAAAAGTCCTGAAGGCCCTGGGATATCTCGGCATGATCTTTCGGAAACTCTTCGGTCAGGGCCATTTCCATGGCACGGTTCATTTCGCGACCGTCCTTCATCACCTCAGTATGGGTGAAAAAGGCGGTGTCGTGATTGCCGATGATCATGTGCACCTGGTCCGGGAATTGTATTTTATACCGGATGACATTGAGTAAGATTCTGTAGGAAAGGCATCCGCCCTCCTCTGTTTTGGGGCCGCCATGGATGATTTCCTGGAAAATGACATGTCGATCCGGATGGTGTTCGAGGTCTGAGTAGGTGGCTATTCTCTCGAAATTGCGCTGGTGTCCGTGCAGATCTCCGCTGATGATAAGGTCTCCGGATGTTGGCAAAAGGATGAGATTCTTCTTCCGGAACCTGTCTTCCAGGTTGGCTTTAATACCCTGATTCAGTAGTTCAAGCATCTGAGGAGCCGTTTTTGCTGGCTTTGATTCTGTCTCCAAAGATCTCATGGATCGTAGAATCAAGGCAGGAAATAACTTCCATCATGTTTGCTGGGCGTTCAGCGGGATCTTCCTTGACACATTTCATGACAATATTTGAAATGACGATGGGTATCTGTCGTTTGAGGGTGTGCGGGGAAGGGCATTCTTTGGGCTTACTCTCAACCAAGCCCACCCCATTTTTTTTGAGAGGGATGAGTGTTGGGACGTTTTTTCCGGTCAGGGCCCAGTACATCGTGGCACCCAGATTAAAAATATCAGTTTTCGGACCCAGGGGTTTGCGTCTGACCTGTTCGGGCGCGATGTAGTCTGGCGTCCCCTGAATACGCTGTTTTGTGGTTCCTATCTTGCAGCTCTGGCCAAAATCGATGATTTTGATAGATCCAGCCTTGTTGATCAGGATGTTGTTGGGCTTCATATCACAGTGAACGTAGCCATGTTGGTGCATGGCATTCAGGCCCGACGCGACCATTCTAAAGATAAGCAAGACATCACCAAGGCTCAAGGTGGGGCACTCTTCAAGCGTTTTTCCCTCAAAGAGTTCCATGGACATGAGAAGCTCTTTGGTTTTGAAAAGATGCCTTAGCTTCTTTATTTTGTAGCACTTACGAACGTAAGGGTGGTCGATCTGTGAGGCGACCTTGAATTCCATTTCGGTCTGTTCGAGAAATCGGGTGTCTTCCGGCTTTTCCAGGATAACACGTTTCAGCGCCACCAGTGCATTGTCCTGATCGTCAATAGCTGAGTAAATCGTGCTTCTGGCACCATTTCCCAACCTTTTGACGATTGTGAATCCACCAACATTTAGTAAGTCTTTGCCCATGCGATCGCTAATTTCTTATCTGTGAATCCTGTTAAACCTGGAGAAGCTACACAAAATACTGTTTCCGGTAGGCTATGTCTAGCCCTACTTCAATTTTCATATCGGCAAAAAGCAACGATTTTTAATGAAAGTTGTTGAATTCAAAACAATTCTTTGATTTAATACCCGTCTTATTCATCATCCACACTGTGGGTTTTGATGCATCAAGATTCCTCGATAGCTCAATCGGTAGAGCGAGCGGCTGTTAACCGCTAGGTTGTAGGTTCGAGTCCTACTCGAGGAGTTTTTTTAACATACGCCGATACCGTAACTTACGGTAACCTACCTGCGTCGGGTAGTGCGGCCCTTGAGTCTTCCAAAACGGTATATACCGTTTTGGCAAGAGAAAAGGAGCCGTAAAATGCCCAGACTCAACAATCGTTTACCATCCTATCGCCTTCACAAAGCCTCCGGTCAGGCCATTGTAACTCTGAATGGACGCGATATTTATCTCGGCCCTCATAACACGGAGGAAAGCCGAGACCGATATAAGTTGGTCATTCAAGAGTGGCTGGCCAGCCATAGGAGGCTTCCACCTACCGGGCCGACTGGATCTCGGGCCAGAATGCCCATTGACATCACGATCAATGAGATTTTTTTGCCCTATTGGGACCATGTTCAGAAGTACTACCAAAAGAACGGTAAACCTACCAGAGAAGTGGGTAATATAAAGGCCGCTCTTACACCAATATTGAAAACCTATGGCAAGTACCCGGCAAAGGACTTCGGTCCTCTTTGCCTCAAAGCCTATCGAGATCAGCTTGTAAAGGAGGGTTTTACTCGGCGGGTAATCAATAAAAAAATACCACGGGTAAAGCAGTTCTTCAAGTGGGCAGTAGGAAATGAATTAATCCCCCCACAAATACACCAGGCATTGCTGGCCGTCACGGGTCTTAAGAAAGGACGCACTTCCGCTCCTGAGAGCAAGCCGGTCAAACCCGTTCCTACGGATTTGATCGAGACGACACTCAAACACGTCAATCGCTTTGTTGCCGCCATGATTCGATTGCAGCTCTACACCGGTATGAGACCTGCCGAGGTAACGATAATGAGGCCGAGCGACATTGACCGTTCAGAGAATATTTGGACATATCGCCCATTTACCCACAAAACGGAACACCACGGCAAAGAACGTCTCATCTTTCTTGGCCCACGCGCCCAAAGGGTTCTTATTCCATTTCTAAACGTTGGATTGGATGATTTTCTTTTCAGTCCACAGAAGGTTAAGCAGGAAATGTACGACCAGCGTAAGGCCAATGCAACCACCAAGAGATATACTCCGTATAGGCGAAAACGGAAACCAATGAAGCAACCAGGCGACCGTTATACAACTGCTTCTTATGAGAAATCGATCCATAGAGGTACAGACAAGGCTTTTCCACCCCCTAAAGGGCTGGATAAAGAGCAGGTCAAGGTCTGGCAAAAACGCTATAGATGGGCACCCAATAGACTGAGGCACAATGCAGCCACATTTCTGCGTAAGGAATTTGGACTCGACGCCGCCCGCGTCATCCTTGGGCACAGTTCCCCAACCGTGACCGAGGTTTATGCAGAGCTTGATTATGAGAAGGCGGCTCAGATTATGGCCCAGGTCGGATAATTACCGGGCATAATTAGGGAGTTTTGGGCAGACATTTTTTGTCTTAAACACGTCCCGACATTCCCGGTGGCATGTCATTCCGATTGGCTCTATGCATTGTGCCAACCTCCAGTCGTTTTTCCTTCCACTGTAAAGAAGGTCAAGTGAGCCAAACCTCAAGGGGCTACAAGGTGTGTGCCAGGACACTTCGTTAAACCTGTCACACACCTTGTATACGCCCCTTGAGGCCCGGCACACTTGGCAGAAACGCTTCGCGTTGATTTTCCTTTCCCGAAATCGGGTTGGCTTTTTTCTCCAGGTTCTTACGAAAGAAAAAAGCCAACCCAATTCCGGGAAAATTGGCATTTAGGATGGAGGGAATATGACACATTGTAGCTTAAAACCAAACGAAATCAACGAGACACCAAGGATCTATGTAGCTTCTTTGGCGGATTATAATGCTGGTCGTTTACATGGGTGTTGGATTGATGCAAATCAATCAGCCGATGCGATCCGCGAACAGATTGTGGACATGCTTGCCGAGTCTAAGGAACCCGTTGCGGAGGATTATGCTGTACACGACTATGAACATTTTGGGGATTTGGAACTATCCGAATACACCGGTATAGACCAGATTGCAGCAGCGGCTTATCACATCGTCGAGCATGGCCCTGTGTTTGCTTCTCTATTATCTTATGTTGGTGGAACCTCGAACATAGAAGAGGCTTTGCGATATATGGAAGATGGTTACTGCGGAGAGTATGAGAGTCTTACAGATTATGCTGAGCAGTTCATTGATGACTGTTATTCAGATTCACTCAAGAATCTGCCAGAATTTATTCGGTATCACATTGACTATGAAGGCATCGCTCGCGATATGGAGCTGGGCGGTGATGTGTTCACTCTGGAGTGTGATTGTAAGATTCACATTTTCTATACAAACATTTAGCAGTGAGCCGCCCCTTTTAGGGGCGGTGAGGCCTGTCTCATTAGGCAGACGCTTTGCGTTTATTATTCCTTTCCGCAACTTGGGTTTGGGGTGGCTTTTTTCTTTACGTGCGGCTTTTGAAGGAAAAGGCAACCCGATTCCCAGAAACATGAGATATTGAATGGATTTAGGATGAGGTTCTTAATTGAAGGCCTGTTAGGTATAAGGGCAAAAGCTAGGTTCAGCACAAAAGCAACACAATTATATCTTGTTAAAACGATCTGAATAAATCTGGCTACTATATTGAAATGTACACTTACCTTTTGTTAGTAGGTTTTTATATTCTTGGTATTGGGCTTTCGGGGAAGGCAGCAACTTGCACATAGGTGTACCGATTTCGCGATAATCAGTATCCTTTTCAGATGCAAACGCACCAACGCTTCTGCGTTCTCCACCTAATCCATAATAAATTGGCCCATCACCATACATCAACGCGTAGATTTTGGGTTTGCGTTTAAGTTTGTTAAAGTCGATCGGTATATTGTTACTAATGCCTAATCCATAAGAGATCTCTCTAATTACATGGTCTTGAGAGTATGGAGGTGCATTTACGGGAAGATGTTGGAGGAAATTTTCGATGAAACGTATTGGCTCATTCCAGCCGTGTACGATGATTTTTTCAATTAATGGTAGGGTTTCTTTTGTGATGCCATTCATCAAAGATAGTAATGCGCACCCATCAATGCTCAGTGAATATAGAATTTGAGGTTGTTTGGAATTTCGAATGCTATACTCAAGTTCGCTGAAAGGCTCAAAGCGGGTCATTACAATGTGATTGTCGTCCGTCTCCTTCTGTTGTTTCCTTTTTGAGATGTTTAATGAGTTGCCAGGACTATTTGTTTTTGGCCTAAGTGTTTGCGGTATTTGTATCTGGCCAGGATTCACACGTCCATTTTTAATCAATTCTTCATTTCTATATTTGCATGCGTCCAAGAGCATCCACTGAGTATCGTCTGTTGCCAGACCTTTAGAAAAAGTGAAATCTATGGTTCTTTTGCTTATGCCATTTTTATTTGTGATGTTTTCGATTATCTCGACAAAGTCAGCTCGTTTGAGCGATAGATCCTCCTTTAGTTGAAGAAGGATTGATAGGTCTATAGGTTTCCTTCTTTTCATAGTTCACTTTCTGTGCGCTATTTTTTTATTGTTGCACTTATTTTGCCCCAAGAATGTGCAATTGGTTCAGTTTTCTGTGCGCAAGCATACTGCGATAATACTAGGCAGTTGTTCAATGCAATTGTCCTTTTTGCGTACAAGAATATGATAGACCTAATTAACGAAAACATGATACCACTTGCTGATGTACCTGGCTACCTCCCCAAAAGACCAAATGGAAAAAAAATCCATTTGAGCGCCATATATCGATGGGCGGCCAAGGGCATTAAGGGTGTTGTTTTGGAGACGGCCAAGATCGGTGGGGCATCGTATACCAGTCTGGAGGCGATCAAACGCTTCTCCGATCAACTCACAATCATCTCAAGGGGAGCAGACCGCATCAATGGCACGCCGGTCTCCAGACAACGGGAAATTGATCGTGCAGCTCAACGAGTCAGTATCGAATTGGGCATCTCAACAGATGGTAAATCCCCTTCAACGGAGGGCAATGTTTCATAAGGAGATCGGCCATGCCGGGACCCGTCAAATCAAAATTAAACATGGCGATATCGAAATCAACAAAAGCCAAATGATACCGGGGAAAACATGAATACCGACGTAATGTTCTCAAGTAAAAGCCCAAACTGGGCCACACCCCAAGAGTGGTTCGACTACCTCAACCTCGAATTCAAATTCACGCTCGATCCGTGTGCCACCAAAAAGAACGCCAAGTGCAAAAAATTCTATACGCCTGAGCAAGATGGATTAGAACAATCCTGGCAGGATGAGCGTGCATTTGTAAATCCCCCCTACGGGAGGGAGATTACGAGCTGGATGAAAAAATCATATGAGGAAGCGCGGGATAATCAGGCCCTTGTCGTGTGCCTTGTACCCGCTCGTGTGGAAACACAATGGTGGCACCGATTCGCCACCAAAGGCGAAGTCCGCTTCCCCATTGGCAGGCTGAGATTTGAGGGTGGAAAATCGTCTGCCCCCTTTCCCGTCGCCATTATCATTTTTCGGCCCAAGCTCTGATGGGACTCATGCGCATCCAACCCTGTCACGTGTGTTCAACCATTTGTATGGCCACTCGATTCAGTAGCCCCGGCTGGCCCTCGCTCAGGACAGAAATCGAGCATAAAATCAGCCTGCCTCAAATCAACAGTATTTTTTTCGGGGGATACACACCTAATGCACCTATCGGTGCTCTAAGAGTCTCACTGCTTCTAAGTCATGGTATCAGCGTGGTTTACCAGGTTTCTCAAAAGTATACCAAAGAAAAAAGATGTAACGCCAACTGGAACGGAACTGATTAGGGAGTATGCCCAACATGGAGACAATTTCGTTTAAGATTTCCCCTATTATTGCCAGAAAACTGGATGAATTATCCGTCCAATCCAACGAGAAAAGCAGGCACATATGTGCCAAAAAGATAGTCGAAGATTTTGTGACGCGGGCTGTAGACGACCGGAATTTACAGGGGCAGGCTGAAATCAAAGAGATGATACACTTGCTCCGCGAGGACCTGGCAACCGCCATGGTCGGGATTTTAGTTCAGACTGGTAAAATCTCTTTCGAGGAAGCCCAGGCCTGGGTCTTTAAGACCATGCTGCTGGGAGAGTGAACGGATGCTTTCGATTGCTCCACTTTCCGCAGGGCACCAAAAGTATTTCTCCAGACTTTCCGGTCCGGATTATTATCTCTCCGGGGGCGAGCCGGAGGGGCGATGGTTCGGAGCCGGAGCAAAAGCCCTGGGCCTAAAGGGGATTGTTTCAGGTCGTGATCTCGATGATTTATTTAGGGGATTTTACCAGGGCAAACCACTGGTCCAAAATGCCGGGAAAGACAACCGCCAATGTGGATGGGATCTGTGTTTTTCCATGCCCAAATCTGCCTCTGTTGCTTTCGCCCTTTTTCCCGAACTCAGAGAGGGAATCAGAAAGTGTCAGGAAGATTCCGTAAAGTACGCGTTAAGTGAAGTAGAACGTACTATCCTTTTTTCACGCAAAGGGAAAGGTGGCCGTGAGCATGTTCCCGCGAAAATGGTGGGCGCCTTGTATGAGCACTGTTGCTCGCGAGCGGGAGACCCCCAACCACACACACATGCTCTTGTGATCGGTGTAGGTGTTCAGGATGATGGAACGAGGGCCTTGATCAGCAAGCCTCTATACGACCACAAAATGCGTATTGGAGCCCTGTACCGTTCAAAGCTGGCAGAACTCTTCGAGCAGAGACTGGGCTTCAAGTGCAAAACCGTCGGGACTTGGTTCGAAATCGAGGGAATTCCCAAAGAGCTGTGCGATCTTTTCTCCACGCGGCGAAAAGAAATCGTGGCAAAGTTGGACGAACTGGGACTCGAAAGTGCCAGTGCGGCAGCCTTTGCAACTCTCGACACCAGAAAAGCCAAGACTCTGGTCCCGCCAAGGGCCGAACTCTTTCAAAAGTGGCAGGAGCAAGCCAGAGGCTTTGACTTGGATATCAACAATGTGACCAGTCGTGCTCCCGAAAACACCCCGACACAACAACCGGAACTCAACTGCGCCGAGAATAAAGCCCAAGAAAGGGATCTTAAAAAGGAATCTCTTTCCAAGAGACGGGCTGATCGACCAGAGGCGATCCGGGTAGATCCCGATATGGATTATCCGTTCGTTCCGATCGAATTCCCCAAGACTGCCAAGCGTGATCACCAAACTAAATCTCATTCCAGAGAGCATGCCAAGAACAATGCCAAGAAACGTCATGAACACAAGGCTGCGATTAAGGACGCAAAGAAGCAAAAACTGAAAAGGCATGTTGATGCCATCCAAAGGCGGTGCTCAATTTGGGATATTAGTTCTTTGTATGCCAGTCAGGTCATTCGAAAGTACAGTCAACCGAGAACCGCTTTACAGGCAACAGTTGATTTTCATGCAACTCAATTCAAGCGGGCTGCGCAGAAGAAAAAGACCGCCAAGATCAATCCGTCCATTATAAAAAGGCAGGTCAGACATTTTCTCAACAGCCACGATGCAGAGACCGTTCGGGCCATTGCCAGCAACCATGGTGCTATCCAGGTACTCAACATCAACAACTCTGATAAAGAGCACTTGATTCTAAAAGCGTGTAACGAGATCTGGGAGAAGGCTCAGATTGATGTCTGGGGTTTCTCCCTGTTCCGCCGTGGTGCCACTCGTTTGCAGGATGAAACCGGTATTCGAAGCCATTGCTTCAGGGCCTTCGAGGGTATGCGTCATCCATCACCCTCTTATCGGGTTAAATTTGCAATCAGGGAACTCGTCCGGCAGGCCCTTTTCAATCACGGCTTTAAGCTAAAGCGATTGAATACCAAGGACAAGATCCTGGTTATTAATGATGCTCACCATCTCAACTTTGATCAGATGAATGAACTCCTGGGAGCAATTAAGAAAAACGAGGGACGAGTCCTTCTTGTCGGCTCTGCCGATCTGCGAGAGGGCAAACCTTCCACTGCCTTCGGCCATGTGGCCTATCGAGTTTGCCGTAATGACAATCTGCAAGTGCGTAAAAACTATTTCTGTCATAAGTCAATTGAAACCCGGACACAAGAAAATGAAAGGAACGAACTATGGTGAAAAAAGTAATCTGTATCATTGATCAACAGCTCTGTCCAATTCTGATCATATGTCTGATGCTGCTGTATTTTCTGGGGACATATGCGGGGATGCATTGGCAGAGCCTCAACCACAAATACATTCATGCAAGGTCATGCAGATTGATGATCGCCTTCATGGCCACGCTGTGGCTCTATGCACGTTTTGACCAATCCCTGGCCAGGGCCAAGGATGCAAAAATCTGTGTTGAGATGAAACACCTATTCATTAATCTCATGCCCACGCACCTGAGTCTTACACTGGGCATTTGGACCGGTGGCGCGCTTAGCCTGTCTTTAATTCATAATCCTATTCCTGGTTGGTGCGCGGGTGGTATATTGGTGGCTTTCCCTTATGGTTTGTTTTTCTCACAGAAGCCGGACTTTTCCATGAGACTGTTACGGGGCAGCTATTCGCTGACCATGCAACAGGCCTACATACGTCTCATGCGTATAATTAAAAGCGATGAGAAGCTCATCAACTGGGCAGGCCTGCCTTTTCCCGAGTCCATCAGAGAAGGACATTTCATGATTATCGGAGCAATCCAAAGCGCCAAGACTGTTTTAACGCGTTTGCTCATGGAGTCCACCCTTCCCACGATTCAGCCAGGTAGTGACCGTCGCGCCATTATTTATGACGCAAAAAAAAATATGTTGCCCCTACTTGTTGGCATGGGCGTAACGGGTCCCATTGTCACATTCAATCCCTGTCACGCTGACGCATATGCATATGATATGGCTGGGGATGTTGATTCTTTTGCAGCAGCTTCGGAGGTGTCCCGAATTTTGATCAAAGGCAGCAGGAATGAGAATCCTTTTTTTGCGGACGCGGCCCGCGACCTTTTTGGAGGTATACTAAAGGTGTTGCTCAAGACACGCCCAAAAAACTGGACATTTTCTGAAGCGTTACAGATCTTCTCTAATCTTGAGGTGACCAAGGAATTTTTACTGTCAGTTCCTGAGACCAGCAATCTGGTAACGGAGTATTTAAGCGGCGATGACCGCACCATAGGCAATATCCGGTCAACGATCTCATCCAACATCTCCAAGTTTAGAGAGATCGCCAATCTCTGGGCGAATACACTTAGAGCGAATCCAGATAAAAAATTGAGTATGAGGGAATGGATCAGCCAGGAGTCAATCTTGATATTGGGCAATGAAGAGCGACTTCGCAGCCCAATGGAAGCTGTTAATCAGTTGTTCATAAGCATGCTTGGAGATGTCGTCTTATCACTGGACGACTCTGATACTCGTCAGATTATGCTCTTCTACGATGAGTTTCAAGAGGGTGGATTGCACGAAAGTATGCTTAGGATCTTGACAAAAGGGAGGTCCAAGGGATTGTGGGCACTTATTGTCTTGCATACGCTTCCTGGGTTGATGAGCGTCTATGGAGAACACGAAGCCAAAGCCATTGCCGCGACCTGTACGAATAAGGCCTTTTTGCGCCAGGATTGTCCCGAGACTGCAAGGTGGGCAGAACTGGTGCTGGGTAAGGCAGAGTTGCTGCAATATACTCGCAATCATGCAAATGGCAGATATGAAGCCAAGCCCTCTATCACAGAGCATGTTGTTGAGAAAAATGTGGTGACGGCTTCACAACTGCTGCGTTTACCACTGGCGAACCGTGAGCGATTCTATGGCTACTTTGTCTCCCCGCTGGTGGGCGTTTTTGGTGGACCTGTTCATTTCTCAAAAGTCATCTGTCCAATTGCGGATGTGCCCAATTTCAAGGAGCGACCCGTCGAAGATCAGTACTTCCCAGCCGACCCTGCTGATCAGTCAGGAAAAGACGCAGGTAAAATCAATTTGATGGACGTCCCGAGGATGACTCGGGACATATTATTGGAGGCCTCAGAAGACGATGAAGACTCAGATAGTGACCACGACAGTTAAACCATGCAGGACATATGTTAAGGAGATTGAAATGATTCCAATAGGTTACAATGACTATTTTTTGGGCCAGTCTGATAGTCCTCGGACCGCGGGCTCCAACACGAAGCTGATTGCCGTTCTGATTTTCTGTATGGCCGCAGTGGCATTTATGCTTTTTAAGTTGGAAGCCCCTCCCGCCGAGGCGAAAGTGGCACAATTGGAACTGGAAAAGGTCCTGGCCCAGGAACGTATGGAAGAAGCCCGAAAAAAGGCTCTGAAAAATGAAATACAGTCCAAAATAAGCTTAATGGAGGGTAAGCTTGATGAACTGGAGCAGGAAATTGATGCCGTCGACTCTGCGTTTTTGTCCCTATTCGAGGTGCCATTGGAACAGGCTCATCTGACCATGAGTCGAAAGACAGCCCGTCGTGTACTGCAATCACCTGAATTCTTAACCCAATTGACTCAGTTGCTGAATACTCGTTTTCCCCAAGACTCCCTTGTCAGGCAAAGAGACACTATTTGGAAGGTTGCCAGTAGTGTTTCTGTCGGCTCGATTTCTGAATCGTATGTTGAGGCCCTGGACCAGGCATTGATTTGGATTTTGGATAAACAACAAGTACTACAATTGCAGCGGAGTATACTTGACCAGTTACAGCAATCGGCCATATAATTCTGCTATTCCAGGGGGTTACCCCGAAAGGAGATGTACTAAGATGTACGATATGAAATATGTCAATGAAAAAGTCATGATCATGGCCTGTGCCTTTGCATTGTGTTTTCCCTGTTTAGTATTTGCCGGGGCAAGTTCTCAAACACAAGACCAACTCAAAGGATTGGCGGCTCAAACTCAGTATACTGGCCTGCAAGATGATTCTGCCGTAATTGCCATACGGCAGATCCGTAAGGAGCTTGCCGATCGTGTCTTGGTGACGCAAGAGGTGCTGGAAACTCTGGAGCAAAAGGCGACTGCTCATTTTGCACAAATGGAAGCTCTATTGAAAAGCGATCAGGGCAAGCTTTTGGCTCAAGATTCCAATTCACTGGGATATGCCACCTATCTTCGTCTTAAAGAAGAACCTGCTGTTACGCTCAACGATATCAATGAGAAACAGCTATTATTGTCTTCACTGCAACGTCAAGTCCTGGTAGGACGGGATGAGCCGGAAGTGGGCTATTTACCCAATCAGGAAATCCGAGATCAGGTTACGCTGCTATACCACTGGGTGAAGGCCCGTCAGGAGGCATTCGATCGCCAGATATCTGCCCTGAATCGGCTTCTCAGATGGCAACCTTCGGAGCATTTGGACACTGCGCAGGGGATGACATTAAATCAGAAGTTGGATGAAAGACGTGCCAGTTGGGAAGAGCTTTTGGCCAAAATCAGGCTATTAGCTCAGAAAGAGGTAGAACCAGAGGTTCAACAGGTTATGTTTGAGGTCTACAGGTATGTTGCGCGGGAAAAGGGTAAGTTGGAAGCAGACGTACTGAAGGCACAAGAAGAACTTTCGTTGGCCCGGAAACGACAGGGCCATGAAATAGTCATGCAGGACCAGGCCTTTCTTTTGGACAGGGCACGGCAACTGGCTGATGAGGACTTGAAGATAAGGCAGGATAATCTTGATAGTCAATTAAGAGAGCTGAAAGCCTTGCGTGCTCTCAACAAAGCGATGGCCGACTTGGAACTCAACAAGCTGGAGACAAAGACGGCTCGGCAGCAGCTTATTGCCATGTGCGAAAGCAAAGACGTTCAACTTCTGTTGTCTCCATTTATAAAGAAAAGTTATTGGCAGCCCAATGGTCGTATGAAGCAAGGATATGAACGCTCTGGTATGTCTTACAGGGGCATCACAGGATCGGGAGCTTTGAATCCTTCGGCACAGGGATTGCAGCATTTACTTACGCTTGGAACAAATCCGGCGAATAAGGACAGAGGTCCTTGGCCATGGCCTAGGCGAATGGGCTTTATATCAGATGAACAGAAAGATGACCTGCGTAAGGCCCAGGGATACCTGATCGAGCTTGGACCGACATTAGTTGAATTAGGGTATTTGGCAAAATAATCTTTTGCTCAAACGATGAGTGCTTTTTCGGTAGAGACTTGCGAACTGGTGCAGCAAGTCCGGGTGACTACCGCAAAAGCGACTTTTTGACTGTTTTGGATCAAGGTTAATTGGTGGATTTACAGGCTGATGTCCCCCTCGGACTCAGAACCGATCCGGCAGTATAAAGAAGCACTTAGTCGTCTTCGACCATCATCATCGGGGTCATGGGCCTGTCGGCCTGTCAGTGCACCCCGACGACGATGGCCGAAGACGGCAAATTCATCCATTGGAACACATTGTTTTCTTCTACATGCAACATTTCCAGGGAACTGTTTCGCATCACCCGTTTTCAATGTCCGACAAAATACATTGACCTCAGTTTAAAAATTAGACCACAACAGTTCCGTCATGATTCGTTTGGAGCGCCCACAGCTTACTTTGTTATCGATTTTCCGGGCATGTTGATTCCAATTACGAAGAGTCTGGTTATAGAGTTCATTGGGATAACCGGATAGTATGATTCGACCTCGACACTGTTGAATTGTTGCCAGTAATTCAGCATGGGCAGAATTGTCCATTTCATACTTGTAGGCATTAGTTGCTGTGCGCGTGTTGTGAACATAGGGTGGATCAAGATAGAAGAGCGTCTGCTCACTGTCCTGCTGTTTAATGATTTTCAGCGCATCATCACATAAGACTATCACACGTTTGAGTCTTTCGTGCACATGTGCCAGACCTGAAACGCTATTCAGCCAGGCGGACGCCTGCTCACTCATGCACCGCCGAGTCCGGTTCCGTGTTAATGGGGCGAACGTCTTGAATCCTCCTGCACGAGACTGTCTGCATCTGACAAAGAAAGCGACTGCTGCCTGTACGTCTAATTCATGCTGAGGTGCCATGCGCATGGCAGCTTTTTTCCACTGCGACTGTGAAAAAGGTATGGCCTCAACAATCCGCTGGAATTGTCTGAATGATTCATCCCTCTGCAATACTGTCCAAAAGTTCATCAGTTCCTGATTCAAGTCGTTGACAACCTCACTGCAACCCCTTTCAAATGATTTGTCGCCCCATTGATGGCGCGGATCAAAGGGATTTTTTGCCAGCAGGACTGCCAGCCCGCCTGCAAATGGTTCTACATAATGCAGGTGTCTGGGCATTAGATTGATAATCCAGTCCGCCAGATATGATTTGCCTCCATGCCATTTCAGGGGCGCGGCAGGTTTTCTGTACTTCATTTTATCTCACTTCTGAATGTATGTTTTCTGATTAATGGTCGGCCTCATGGCCAATTTAGTTGAGCTGATGCACGTGGCAGTGCGTTGAGCGGTCCAGGAAGGCCAATTGGCGCCATGGTTTCTACTCGGCCAACTCTCTATTGCAGGAGGAAGGTATTTTGGCAACCTCATGACCACGAGCCGAAGGACTCTTGTGGAGATGGAGGGAGTGCTGAAATCAGGGCTGTTTTCTGGGTATCCTCCGATGCTAAATGTGCGCTTTAGCCAGAATCAATATCTGGATATTGCACAGCCAATCCCTTTTCTTAGCCTAGCAGCGAGGTATTCGTCTTTGATTTTGCGTCAAGTGCTCAAAACCAATAACTGGATATCGCGCAATATGGCACGATATCATCGGATTTCCCTGGATATCGATCAATATTGCGTTTATTGTCATTTTCAATAATTTGGATATCGCGCAAGACATCTTTCTTTTTGACTCAAGAACGCACATCCTAACATGAAAATGCGTGAAAAGGTTGATTTAGTAATTATGATGGCGCGCAATATTGCGAGATAATCAATGTTAGAACTAATCATCCAAATTAAGAGGTAAAAGAAATGGCTAGATGCACAGCACCAGTACGGGGCCATCGCTCAGCGAGCGCTGCAGCGGCCTGCCCTGCATGCGGTGGCCGCTACCGCGGCCACACCAGCTACCGCGGCTACGAGTCGTACTCGACCCCGTCCCACTACTCCCCATCGGGGACCGGCCGGAGCAGCGGCGGCGGCTCCGGCAGCAGCGCAAGGCCGAGCTGGTCGCGAGCCGGTTCGTCCGTGTCGTACACGCCTGCAGAAGTGCGGGCACTTACGCCCGTCCGCCGCAGCGTAGAGAACCGAGCGGAACTGCCTGACCTT
>JAIPFM010000181.1 GCA_021736645.1 Phycisphaerae bacterium
CGTGAACCGTGAACCGTGAACCGTGAACCGTGAACCGTGAACCGTGAACCGTGAACCGTGAACCGTGAACCGTGAACCGTGAACCGTGAACCGTGAACCGTGAACCGTGAACCGTGAACCGTGAACCGTGAACCTTTTTTCAAAGAGAGCCATGCAATATATAAGTACAAGAGGCGGTATAGATCCCCTGTCATTCACGGATGCCGTGATGATGGGCCTGGGCGTGGATGGCGGCTTACTCTTACCGTGCGAGATCCCGGGCATAGACAGCGAGACATTCGCCGCCTGGCAGTCCCTGTCCTACCCGGAACTGGCCTTCCAGGTGATGTCACGTTTTATCGATGACATCCCGGTCCCGGATCTTCAAAATCTCATTCGCCAATCCTATGCCGGGTTCGACACAGACCAAGTGACACCGCTGATTCATTTTGGCAATGTTCACATCCTCGAACTGTTTCATGGCCCCACCCTGGCATTCAAGGATGTGGCGCTGCAGTTTCTTGGCAATCTCTTCGAGTACCTGCTGGACAAGAACGACGCAGTCATGAACATCCTCGGTGCCACGTCCGGGGATACCGGCAGCGCCGCCATCTATGGGGTACGCGGCAAGGCACGCATCAATATCTTCATTCTGCACCCATACAAACGTGTCAGCGAGGTTCAGGAAAAACAAATGACCACGGTCCTGGACGCCAATGTTTTCAATCTGGCCATTCAGGGATCGTTTGACGACGGCCAGGCCATCGTCAAAGAAATCTTTAATGATATCCCCTTTAAGGAGGCATACCACCTTGGCGCCATCAATTCCATTAACTGGGCCCGTGTGCTGGCCCAGGTCGTCTATTACGTGAAAGCGGCTGCGGAACTATGCAGTCAGGGATATGCCGGCCCCATAGACTATTCGATCCCCACAGGCAACTTTGGCGACATCTTTGCCGGGTATATTGCCAAAAGGCTGCTGCCGGGCGGGACAATTCGACATCTGGTGCTTGCCACAAACTCCAATGACATCCTGTCTCGCTTTGTGAATCAGGGCGATTATTCGCTCAGTGAGGTGGTCCAAACCTCAAGTCCCTCTATGGACATACAGGCGGCCTCGAACTTCGAACGCTACCTTTACTACTTGATGAACGGGGATGCACTGCGAACCAAGACCCTGATGGTCGATTTCCTCAAAACCGGACAACTCGATCTGAGGGATCAACTCGATCACATCCAGCAGGACTTTTTATCGACCACAGTCTCTGAAGAAGCCACGCTCAAGACAATCCGTTGTTTTAAGCAGGCCCATGATTACACACTCGATCCGCACACAGCCGTGGGTGTGCATGCCGCTCTGGAACACAGGACTGAGGGTGTGCCCATGGTCTGCCTGGCCACAGCCCATCCTGCCAAATTTGAAAAGGCCGTTGCCAAGGCGACCGGCGCACGCCCGATCAGACCAAAGGTACTTGAGGACATTGAGAACAAGGCTGCACGCTGCAACATCATGGCCGCGGAGACTGAGGCGATCAAGACGTATGTAAAAGCCCATGCCCGTGGGGCAATTGTCTCTTAAATGAATTGCCAGGCCATCGGCGGTCAGCCCTCAGCTCAAACTGCAAGGAACTTGCATCAGCAGGACGCGTTGTAGGCGGCAATCAACTCCGGCAGCTCGGATAGGGCCTGAACTTCCCACGCCCCGGCAGGGACCCCCTGCCCGGCATTGGATTTTCCTCGTTTCAGTGCGGCTTTCATGCCCAGGGCCAGTGTGGGCGTGATATCGTTTTTGACCAGATCACCCACATACAGGATATTGGGCAAGGCCTCGGCCATACGCTCTGCACCCGCCTTGAAGATGCGGGGGTCCGGCTTTCTAAAGGGGAATTGGTACGAATAGAGTCGCATCTGCAAGAATTTGAGCACACCGAGTTCCTCCAGATGTCTATCCAGGGACGTGGCATGCAAAAAGGTGTTGGAGATCAGCCCCAGCTTGAGCCCCTGATCCTGAAGTCGCTGCATGGTCTGGGGCAGATGAGGCTCCATACCGGCTGCATAGCCCAGTTCTTCATACCAGAGCCACACATACTGTTCCCACTGGGCATCGGTCATGGCAATGCCCTGCTTCTCTCCTTGACCGCGCAATGCCTTTAATGAATCAAAGTCCTGATGCACAAGGCTTGAACTGATATGCTTGAAACGCAAGTAGGCCAGGTTTTTGATGACGTACCAGAAAAAGGGCCCTGTGGGCTGGCCAAGCTCCTTGAGATAGGCATAGGACAGTTTTGCGCCCAGATAGAAATGATGGTGCTGCCTGAGTTGGGTGAAATCCAGGAGCGTGTCACCAAAGTCAAAAATCACCGCTTTTATGGGTTGTCTGTTCATGGTGTATTTAATTAGCCAAGGTGGGATTCGAACCCACACGCCCTATTGGGCAGGGGATTTTAAATCCCCAGCGTCTGCCATTCCGCCACTCGGCCAAATGTTTAGATTTAAATGACTTACAACCGTTTTCAAAGGCTGTGTTTTTTATCAGAACACCAGATGGACACACGCACAAAAAATCGGTTGTTGATTTTTTGAGGTGCCCTGCATCATGGGTGTTATCTGCATCACGGTTCACCTTGGTTAATATATGCGAAAATGCCATGTCTATCAAAGAAAAAACCGGGCACGAGTCTACGGTGCCCGGTTTTTAGAACGAATTGGGGGGGTGGTCATCACCCAATGGCATGACTCATTTCTTTGGGAAACATTTTGTCATGCCCTTAAACCACTTTGTCAAGGGGACCAGTGTGCCGAGCGTCTGGCGCAGCATGATTTCCAGACGCAATACGCGGAGCCCGGGCTGTTCGGACGACACAGCCATGGCATGACGCAGATGCTCCTGTGCCATGTCATAATGCCCCAGGATGGCGCACACCTTGGCATAATCGGTGAGTGTGCGTCCGTGGTCAGGATCACACTCCAATGCATGATTGAAAAAGTCGCAGGCATCTTCCCAATAGCCCTTGAATGCATTGACAAGCCCCAGGTAATAATAGGCGTGAGTGTGGTGTTCATCAATGTCAACGGCCTGGAACAGACAATGCATGGCATGATCCAGATCCTGTTCGCAGGTTATTTCTTCAAGGTTCTGTTCGACAAAATCACCGACCTCACTGCTGTGTTCCTGTCGCCCAGCCATGTTCAGAAACATGGAGCCAATGGACACCAGCAAATCGGCATTATCACAGGTATTACGCAATTCAGACAGCAGATACGCCCTGGCCTTCTGGTGTTTTCTTTCGGACAAAGCATATTGTGCAAGACGATAGTATGGACCGGACAACGTGTCGTCATAACGCAGGGCACTGTCATAAAAATCCACTGCTCGCTCAAAGTCACCCATGTTCAGGGCAACTTCACCCACGTAGAAAAGTGCACCTGCGTGGCCGGGATTGAATTCCAGAATTCGATGAAATTTCTCCTTGGCCGCTTCAATTTCACCCTTTTCCAGGAGGAACAGGCCGAAGTCGAAGATCACATCCAGATCGCCCGGATTGTTTCTCATTTCCTCAAGAAAAAACTCGCGTGCATGTTCGTGGTCACCGTCATACCAATAGGCCTGAGCCACACGATAATTGATCTGGGGATGTGTGGGCTCGAGCTCAGCGGTCTTGATCCAGCAGCCGACAGCCTTTCTATACAGGCCTCGTACATAGAGACTGTTGCCAATATTGTAATAACACAGGGCACAATCAGCATCGATTTGCTGGGCCAGATAGAACATCTCTTCAGCCTTGTCATGCAATCCCATTTCTGTGTAGGCGATAATGCGATTGCAGTAGCCCGGTTCAAACGTGGGATCGAGCTGCTCGATATGTTCAAAAAACTCGATGGCCCGGTCATATTGACCTGTGCGTGTATAATCCACGGCCAGTGAGTTCAGGATTTCCAGATCCTCTGGGTTTAAATCCAAGGCCAGTTCATAGGCTGCAATGGCGTCGTCAAAGCGATGGATTGAATCCAGCGCCAGGGCCTTGTCAAAATGCCAGGCACTGTTGGCCGGATTGATTTCCAGCGCAGTGTCCAGTTGCTCGAGCGCCTCGGACATCTCGCCATCTTCATAGAGCTCGAACGCCCTGTTCGCGTTCTGCTCAGCTTGGTCATAAAACCCGAATTCCATACCCTCTGAGAACATAAAAACCCCTATACAAAACGAATATCACGGTATCTTTTTTCAGTCTTTGGCGATATCGACTACATGCTGACACCGCGTTAGGAGTTTTCTGCCTGTGTCCCGGAGAATCGCCCCCTCCGAAACGCCCCTAAATATAACACTACAAAGTCATTTTAGAAATAGACTTACATGAACATACCGAACGTGACATTTCAGAACTCTGTGTTCGTGAAAGTGTTTTTCTGGAAAGCTGTGCAAGATAGTCTTATAATGAGCCGTCCATATTGGGCAAATTTAAGTGCTATTTGTAAAGCCAACAGGGACGCAGCAGTCCAAGGTTTTGGAGACACATGACATGATCAAAGAGATTAAGGGGCAGATCAGTGCCGGCAAGGGTAAGTACGCCATTGTGGTGAGCCGCTTCAACGAATTCATCACATCCAAACTACTGGGCGGCGCTATTGACGCACTCCTTCGGCACGGAGCCACGGAAGACCAGGTCTGCGCTGTGTGGGTACCTGGCGCCTGCGAAATTGCCCAGGTTGCAAAAAAACTCGCTCAAAGTGGTGACTATGTCGCCGTGATCTGTCTCGGCGCCGTGATTCGCGGGCAGACCACACATTACGAGGCGGTTTGCCAGCAGGTGGTCAGAGGGATCGGCCAGATCAATTATGACGGCGAGGTGCCCACCATTTTCGGCGTGCTGACCTGTGAAACCCTGGAGCAGGCTGCGGAACGGGCGGGTCTCAAGATGGGAAACACGGGATCAGGGGCTGCTGTGACTGCCATGGAAATGGTCAACGTCCTGGGCCAGTTGTAAGGCCGCACCACTCACACACGTGATTTTACCCCTTTTGCAGGACTTTACCACAGGCAATCACACATATGACGCAAGACAAAACAGACAGACGCACCGCTGCCAGAGTCCTTGCCATGCAATCGCTGTATCAGTTGGATGTGCAGGGTGATGACCTTCTGGAACAATTGCCCCTGGGATTCCTCAGGGAATCCGGACAGGACGATTATGTTCGCAAGATGGCCTTTCAGTGGATTAAGGGCACCTGGGAAAACCTGTCTCACTGCGACGAGTTGATTTCAGGGGCGATCATTCGATGGCAGATGTCACGTTTGTCGCCTGTGGACAAGAGCATTCTGCGACTGTCCGTGTATCACCTCAGTTTCTGCCCCGACATTCCCCCGAAGGTGGTCATCAACGAAGCCATTGAACTGGGCAAAAAATTCAGCTCCGAAAAATCATCAGGCTTCATCAATGGAGTCCTGGATGCCGTTTTGAAAAAACTATAGGGTAGCAAAGCATGAGAACCATTGCCGTATTGAATCAAAAGGGTGGCGTGGGCAAGACCACCACGGTCGCCAATACATCCGCCGCGCTGGCCGCATCGGGCGCTCGTGTCCTGGTCCTGGACCTGGACCCTCAATCCCATCTCACGATCCATCTGGGCCTTGAGCCGCAGAATCTGGAGCAAAGCTCTTATCGTGTCCTCATCCAATCCAGCCGCATTGATCAGGACATCCTGTTGGTGCGTCCGAATCTTTGGGTCCTGCCTGCCAATATTGATCTGGTGGGAGCCGAAAGCGAACTGGTCAGTGTGGTCGGGCGGGAGATTATTTTACGCGAAGCCCTGGAGACCATTGAAGATCAATTTGATTACTGTCTGATTGACTGCGCCCCGTCTCTGGGTCTGCTCACACTCAATGCCCTGGCCGCAGCCCAGGAAGTGCTCATCCCCTTACAGCCCCATTTCCTGGCCTTGCAGGGATTCGGAAAACTCCTCCAGACCGTGGAATTGGTGAACAAACGCATCAACCCCCATTTGAGGGTCACCGGCGTTCTCCTGTGCATGTTTGACACGCGTGCCTCCCTGCCCAATGAAGTCAAGAGTGACATCGAAGACTTTCTGAAGAACGCTCGCGGCGGCGGCAGTGCCTGGGCAAACGCTCAAATCCTGCCCACCTATATCCGTCGCAACATCAAACTGGCCGAAGCGCCGAGCTATGGCAAAACCATTTTTGAGTATGAAGTCAACTGCAATGGCGCAAAAGACTACTATCAAGTGGCTCAATTCATTGCCAATATGGGAAAAGAGGACGTGCCCGCGGACTCGGACTCACAGGACATGTCCCCCTCTGTGTCTGCCAGCGAAGAAAGCACCCTAGAACAAACCCCTGAAGCGGTGACGCTCCCTGAGGCACCTTCAGAGGGCTCAAACATCGAGACGACCTCGAGCGCGCACACGACTCCGGCACCCTTTAAGATTCTGGAATTTGAAGAACTGCACAAGGCCCACAAGACAGTGGAACCGACAGCGCATGACAGGCCCAGCACACCTGAAGGATCTTCCGGTCAGACCATGCCTGAGTCCCTGCAGATGCCGCCCCACTCACCCTATTCAGCCTGGTGAGACTCTTGCTGAATGTGTTTGGGGTAGGTAAAGTGGAAGGTACTGCCCAGGCCCACTTCGGATTCGACCCAGACCTGGCCACCATATCTTTCGACGGTTTTCTTCACCAGAGTCAGCCCCACCCCGGTACTCTCAAATTCGTCACGTGACAACAGGGTTTGAAAAATTTTGAAAATCTTGTCGTAGTACTCGCTGCCAATCCCGGGACCATTGTCCTTGACACTGAATTGCCAGAACTCATCCGCATCCTGACAGGTCACTTGAATCCGCCCGTCGGGTTTGTCCATGAATTTGACTGCATTACTGAGAAGATTCTGAAAAATCTGTTGAACGCGTGTGGCTTCACCGATCAGTGTGGGCAAATTCTCCTGGATCGTCACCTGGATCGTATCAGGACACCCGACAAAATCGACATAGTCCGGCAACAGACGATTCATATCCAAACACACAAGATCTTCTTTGTGACGCCCAAGACGTGAATACTGCAGCACCCCGTCAATGAGTGATTGCATTCGATCGACCCGACCGATCAGCAAATTCATCTGCGTTTGCCCCTCATCACCGAGTTGCTCACCATAATCTGTGGCGATCCAATGGGCGATGGTCTTGATACCTCGCAGCGGCGCTTTCAAATCGTGGGACACAATATAGGCAAAATCTGTCAGCTCCTGCGTCATCTGATCCAGCTTTTCAATCAGACCGTCCCGGTCAAGCTCTTTCAATGTCTCGGTCACCATCTCAGTCAAATGCCTCTGTAAAGATCATTCATCCGTTCACCTTACTCTAAGAAATTCTCTCACTATGAGTTCGGTTAAATAAAGGCAGGGAATCAGGCACTGTTGATGGAAAAGCAGCCATAAAAACATGGCGTCCCCACTCTAATGTGAGATTTCAGAGACCTGAAGCCCTTGAGCAGCGTTAAGGCAAGGCGTATTATCACACGCTGCAAAATTGCCCCCCGGATTCACACGGTGGCTTGCGAGCCATTGTTTTCGGACTCAATCAGTCGATGTCTACTTGTCCCATTTGTGTTTGTTCAAACGGTCCACGATTTTTTGGGCGCACCGCAAGGCTGCCAGACCCTCCTCGGCGCTGACCTCAGGTGTAAAAGCACGATCCCTGACTGCCCTGAGAAAGGCCTCCTGCTGGAGACGGACAGGCTCTTTGTCATCGATTTCCAGTTGTTCCACATGCAGGAGGTCCGGCCAGTTGACCTTGGTCAGGTCAAAGTCCTCAGCCATTCTGCGTTCCTTGATCCACTTGACCACATCGGTATTGGGGTCAGCCTTGATAATGATGCCGGTCTTCTTGAAGTAGTCAACGCTCAAAAATGCCTGCCTTGAGAACACACGCAAGCGCCGTTCCGTGCGCAAGGCCAGACGCGACGCTGTCAGGCTGGCAATGCATCCATTCTCAAAGGCAATGCGTGCATTGCAGATATCTTCACCCCCTTCAATCACGCCCACACCCACGGCATCGATCCTCTTGATCTTACTGGCTGCCAGAGACAGAATGATGTCAATGTCGTGAATCATGACGTCCAGCACCACACCCACATCCGTGGACCGGAAGGGATACGGACTCACGCGCTGCGCTTCAATGAATTTGGGCTCAATGTCGAATCGCTTCAAGGCCTGGGCCACAGGATTGCAGCGTTCGGAATGCCCGACAGCCACCACCGTATCAAACCGCTTGGCCAGGGACACGATCTTTTTGCCTTCGCGAACACTGGCAGCCAACGGTTTTTCAATCAAGACCGGAATGCGTTTTTTTAGGAAAATCTTGGCCAGTTTCAGGTGCGTGATGGTTGGTGTGGCAATGGTCACGGCATCCACCTTGTCCAGAATCTGCTCACACTCACCAAACACGCTGCAGCCAAATTTCTCAGCGATCTTGCTGGCACGCTTTTGATCGACATCCACAACTCCCACCAATTCACAGTCTGCCATCTGACTGTAGACCTTGGCATGAATACTCCCCATTTTACCTGCACCAACCACAGCCGTGCGAATCCTATCCATATCCGGTATACTCCTCAGAGCCCTCAAGACTCTTTTTTTGCTGGTTTACAAGGCTCAACTACCTTCTGAACAATTCGAGATACCGTCCATGGCGATGCTGGCTGGTTTTCTCAATGGCATCAAGCATCGGTTGAACGACATCGTCCAATCCCTCTTCCTGTGCCATGGTCCTCGCCGTCGCCAGCAAGGCCCCATTTTTCTTCTTGCCATACAGCCTGTTAAAGGCATTTAACACGGCATCCTGTTGTGCCTCGGTAAAGCCACCCCTGCGCAGACCTCTGACGTTGATACTTCGAATACGCGTGGGGTAACTCCCGCTGATCATGACATAGGGAGCCACATCATGCGCCACACTCGAGTGCCCTGCCACATAACACCACTGCCCCATGGTCACAAACTGATGCACGCCCACGAGACCACTGATCCAGACTCCGTTTTCGAGTCTGCAGTGGCCGCCCAGGGCCACCAGATTGGTGAGCACCACATGGTCTTCAACCACACAATCATGTCCCACATGGGTACTGACCATAAACAGATTATGGTTGCCAATCCGGGTCACTCCGTCCTCATACATACTGCAATGCACGGTGGCCTGCTCGCGAAACGCATTGCCATCACCAATCACCAGACCGCCTGTTTTCGCGTCCATGGGCCAACCCAGCATCTGCGGCATCAATCCCACAGCCGTATGGGAGAAAAACTGATTGTTTTTGCCAATGACTGTATTCCTGCCCACCACCACGTTGTTTGCAAGAATCGTCCCTGACCCAATGGACACCCCTTTCTCAATCACACAAAAGGGGCCAACGGTCACGTCATCCGCAAGTTGAACATCCGGGTCAACCACGGCACTAGGATGAATATTCGCCATATCTTCTGTACTCTATTCTTAACCCTGTTAAATGACTGTCAGATCGACAGCACACACTAACCATCAAAGCGAAGACAACACCCCGCTTTATACTTTCTCATCATCAATCAGCATAAACTTGATTTCCGCTTCAGCGGCTGTCACGCCGTCGACATGGGCCATGCATTTACAGTGGGCCGTTCTGCGTCTCAGCCGAATCGTCTCGGCACTCAAGACCAGTTGATCACCAGGCACCACGGCCTTTCTCAATTTCACACCATCCATACTCAGCAGGACCGCCAGTTTACCCGTGTGCTCCAATCGCTGGGCAAACAAGAGGCCGGAGACCTGAGCCATGGCCTCGACAATCAAGACACCCGGCATGATGGGTGTCCCGGGAAAATGCCCTTGAAAGAACAGCTCATTAAAGGTGACATTCTTGACCCCCACAATGCGCGTATCACCGTCAATCTGTATAATCTTATCCACCAGCAAAAACGGATATCGATGCGGCAGGATCTTTTGAATGCGTCGAATATCCAAAATGGCATCCGTACCGAACTGCTCAATGCGATCCATGCGCAGGGCCGCATCAAAGATCTTCTTGGCCATGGCCTGATTCAGGGCGTGGCCACTTTTACGCGCCAAAATGCGGCCGTAGATCCGTCTGCCAGACAGAGACAGATCCCCAATCAGATCCACCATCTTGTGCCTGACACACTCATTGGGGAATCGGTAGCGATTCTTGATCGGTCCCTCTGCATTGATCACGAGGAGATCACGGGCACTGATGTGTTTGCCAATGCCCCGGGCCTGCAACTGCTTGGCCTCGGACTCGAGGAGAAAGGTGCGAGCCGCTGCCAGATTCTCTTCAAAGACCTCGGGCGTGAGTTCACAGGCATACATCTGGCGGCCAATCGCAGGTTCCTGAGGATAATCCAGGTCATACGAGATTTCCAGCCGGTCCCTGGCGCCTGGCAGGGCATAAATGGACGCGTCCCCCTGAACCACGAACAGGGGTTCGGTAATCACGAAGGTGCGAATCTGCGGCGTCTGATCTCTCAGGCCGATCTGCTTTAACAGGGCAAAATACTCGGCCGCACTGGTATCTGCTGCAGGTAATTCAGGACCGGTCACCTCAATGATAATGTTGTCTATCTCGAGCGCAGCCAATGCTGCCAGACAGTGCTCCACAGTGTTGATGTGGACCTTGCCATTGCCCAATGTGGTCTTTCGGTCCTGACCGGTAATATTCGGTACAATCGCTTTGATGCGCACAGGATCTCTCAGATCTGTGCGTACAAACACCACACCTGTGTCTTCCGGAGCCGGCTTAAATATAACCTGGACATCCTGTCCTCCAAACAGTCCCTTACCGGCCACCTGGCCTTCACCCTTTATCGTTTTCTGAAGCTTCAAGCTTGTCCAACCTCTTGCATATTTGTCTGACGCGTTTGGCTGTTTTTGGCAGTCTCAAGACCTCGCCCACCACACGCATGGCCTGGCTCTGCTCCAGTGCCGGAGACCACACCACGGTCTGACCTGCGGGCACATGACTCATCACACCGGACTGAGCCGCCACGGTCACACCATTGCCGATCGTAATGTTGTCTGCCACGCCTACCTGCCCGGCCATGACCACACCATCCCCCAGGGTGGTACTGCCAGCCACACCGACCTGGGAAGCCAGTAAACAACATTTGCCAATCACGACATTATGGCCGATCTGAACCAAATTGTCTATTTTTGTACCGATGCCCACAATGGTATTGGCAAATTTTGCCCTGTCAATGCAGGAACTGGCCCCAATTTCAACGAAATCCTCGATGATCACGGCCCCATTGTGGGGAACCAGTGTGTGCACACCGCCATAATGGGCATAGCCAAAGCCGACAGCCCCAATCGTGGCATTGGCCTGGATGATCACATGGGCACCGATGCTGCAACCATGATACACCACCACATTCCAATCCAGACGTGTGTGATCACCGATCTTGACGCCCTGACCGATCTTGCAGCCTGCCTTCAGGGTCACCCCCTGGCCGATCACGGCATCTTCTTCAATGATCACGCCCGGGCCAATACACACATCCTGTCCCAATTGAACGGAGTCTGCCACAATGGCCGTGGCATGAATGCCTTTGGCCTCGGGTTTCAAGGGAGGCGCCAGTAGGGTCAGACAGTCAATCAAGGCTCGATCCACACAGTCCACCACCAGTTGTGGACAGGACAATCCCTCACAAGCCTCGGCCACAAGCACGGCCCCGGCCTGACACTTGGCAGCGCCCGCCCTATGACGCTCACTTGTGATGAAGGTCACATGTTCGGGACCGGCTGCATCCATGGCAGAGACTGCCCGAATAAGTCTGGCCTCATCCACTGCCGCTCCAATCACCTGGGCATTGATCCTGTCTGCTAGGTCTTTTAGTGTCAGTTTCATAGAAGTCTATTGATCAATTTCAGCAATCACATCGGCGGTCATGTCCACACACCCCTTGCTGTAAATCAGCTTATGGGTGCTGACAGTCACGGCAAATCCCTCAGACGGAATGGGGAATGCCGGTTCCGTACGTTCGAACACCATGGTCAGGCCCTTGGCCTCCGCCACCTTGGACACGGCCGCCAGAATATTCTTATACAACTGGCTCCGCCACTTCATATCCTTGGCCTGAAGATACTGCTTGTTGTACTCGGTCTTGGCCTGAAGTGCAGCCTGCTTGTTAAACACCTTCAGCTTCTGCTTGAAGAAATCATCCGTACCATTGATCATGGTATTGAGGACCTTGGCCTCTGCCTGGAGGTCATCTTCCTCTTTGGTTTGTTCGCGAATCATCTTGTCCTGCTCAACATTCAGGGCCGCAATATGCTTCGCATTGGCCTGACTGTTCTGAATCACGCTCATCACGCTGACCACACCCACACGCTGCAGCTGATCCACGGGGCCGGCCTGTTGGGCATTGATCCCCAGATTGAACATCAACACCAGCAGTCCGACACCGCACCCGATGGTCATCATTGTCTTTGATTTCATGAAGTATCCTTTCCAGTCTTCGATCCATATCTGATTCTTGGCACTCTCTAAAACAGTCTTCCCATAGAAAAATTAAAGTGCCGTATATCATCTTTTTCATCACTCTGCAGGGGAATCCCGTACTCAAAACGCATGGGCACCGGGCCAAACCACTGGGGTATCAGGATTTGAATGCCCGCACCTGTGGAACTGCGAAGCCCTCCTGTGTCTATCAGCGCACTGTCCAGGAAGGTCAGGGCCGAGAAGTTCTCGCCGATCAGCGGAATGGTCACCTCCCCGTTGGCCGTAAAGATCCAGTCACTACCGATCGGATCCTTGTACGTGGGCGTGCCTGTAATGCCAGGATTAAAGACCTGCAGTCCCCGGGTACTGACACCGCGATAGTCAAATCCCCGAATCGCATAGGTGCCTTGACCGCCGGCATAGAATTTTTCAAACGGCGGCGCATTGCCCAGAATCGTGCCCCCCTGCACCTTGGTGGCCAGGACTGTGCGTCGTTCCAGAATGTCTTCATACAGATTGAAATAATGCACATAGCTGCTGCTGAGGATGCCAAAGGTGTAGTCCCCGGTCACCTGTTCGTAGCCAACGCGGAAGACGTGACCTTCGGTGGGCAGATAAATGTCATCGACCTTGGTCTGCCCCGTCCCCAAACGCACGCCATACAACATCGTGTCCCCGGTGACATCGCGAATCTCCTGCGGTGCATCATAATCCAGGTCTTCCACAGAGACTTGTTCAGTCCGCAGCGCAATACTCTTGCGCCACTTCCCCCATTTGCGGTGTTCCCATCCCACCGTGGCATTCATGCGGCGTTCATCGTAACTCTCCAGCCATCGAGAGTAACTCATCAGGGACAGGTCATACCCGATGGGCTTGTCATGCCAATAGGGATTACTGAAGGTCAGGGTGTACCGGCTCACGATTGTCCCGGGTTCCAGCGCAATACGCATATTCTGGCCTCCCCCTCGGAAGGCCTTCATGGTAAAAAACTCCTTCCAGGATTCCGGCCAGTCTGTAATGTCGAAATTCTGCTGTTGATAGATCAACTGCCCCATCACACCGCTGTCGCTGCTGATACCCACACCCGGCATGATCATGCCGGTCATGCCTTCTTTGATATCCACGCGCATGTCCTTGACATCCGGATCACCGCTGTCCGAATTGACCGGCTGGATAATGACCTCCTCGGCCAGGGTACTTCGCTGGATATATTTTTCCATGAGGCTTTTCTGGCCTTCGTCCGGCGCGATCTTGGCATTGTACAGCCTCCCGGGCGTGACATCATACTCGTTGAGGACATTGCGAGCCACCTTGTCCTGCACCCCCTGGTTGCCGGTGATATCGATACGGCCAATGCGAAACTGGCGTCCCTCATGGATCTCATAAGACAGCACCACGGTGTGGTCATCCAGGTCTTCGGCGAACTTGGGTTCCTGATAGATCTGAATGTCCACAAAGCCTTTCTCAAGATACTTCTGAGTCAGGGCGCGTTTGTCCACGATGGCCCTGGACTTCTTGTAGACGTCCCCCTTGAGCAGCGTGAGCTCCTTTTCAAGGGTGGCTCGATCAAAAAAAGACTGGCCCAGAAATTCGACCTCAGTGATGCGGTACGGCTGACCTTCGTCAATGGTGAAGGTCACCACCGCGGCGCTATTGTCGTCCACAAAATCCACGGCCGTCTCCACACTGTACCCGAGGTACCCGCGGTCATAGTAGAACTCTCTGAGCTTCTCTGTATCTTCCTCGACAGCCTGCTCCGAGTAGAACGCGGCCAGTGCAAACATGCGGCGTGTCTTGGTCTTGATGATTTTTTTGAGATCGCCGCTGGAAAACGCCTGGGCGCCGAGAATCTGGACGGCCTTCACACGCACGCGTGCACCTTCGGTGATGGTAAAAAAGAGTTGACCCTTTTCGGCCATGTCACGGTCCACCGCGACCTGCACAAACACATAGCCTTTTTTCTTGTACAGATCTACAATCGTACGACGCGACTCCTCCACCATGAAGGGATCGATCTGATCGCCGAGCTTGATGCCGATACGCTGGCCGAGAATCTTGTCCTTGTACTGGGTATTGCCCTGAAACTCGATGGAACGCACGATGTCCGTGCGAGTGGAAAAAATCTCTGACTCTGAAGCGGCGTCCTGCGCCCTGGCTGCGGGTGCATTCCAACCCGTCATGCCCAAGAGCATCCACACGCACCCGACAGTCATGTGGAAGCCAATCCTTTTGGCTTTCAACGACTGCATACGCAAATTCGGCATCATATACAGAGTACCTCCTTGTATGAACAGGCCCTGGACGCACATCGTGGTCGCGATCCCATAGTCCTATGAATGCTCGTGTTAGTCTCGGACAAAGTCACTTTTTCATTTCTTAAAAAGGGACAGATTCTTCAGGGATATGCGCCAGGTTCTCAAAGCGAGTGCGCTCTTCACTGAATGTCAGTTTCACCGTACCAGTGGGGCCGTTACGCTGCTTGGCCACAATGACTTCAGACATATTGGTCTTTTCCCACTCAAGATCTCCCCGATGATAGTAGTCTTCCCTGTGGAGCAGAATAATCACGTCCGCATCCTGCTCGATACTACCACTTTCACGCAGGTCGCTCATACGCGGCTTGTGTCCTTCACGCCCTTCCACACCGCGATTGAGCTGGCTCAGGACCACCACCGGCAGACTCAGTTCCCTGGCCAGGGCCTTGAGGTATCGGGAAATCGTGCCAATCTCCTGCTGACGTGATTCCACCCGTCCGGATCCCAGATGCATCAATTGCAGGTAGTCAACCATGATACACTGAATGTCGTACTGGTTCTTCAGACGTCTGGCCTTGGCACGTAATTCCAAAGGACTCAAGGCAGACGTGTCATCAATAAAGATGGGAGACTCTGACAACACCCCGCAGGCATCCACCAGCCTCTGGTAGTGCTCCGTATTGAGCATCCCCTTTCGCACCATCTGTGAATCCACAGCCCCGACACTGCACAGAAACCGCTCCGCCAGGAGTTCCTTGCCCATTTCCATGGAAAAAAGGGCTGTGGGAATCTTCTCATTAATGCCCAGGTGCTCTGCCACATTCAATACAAACGTGGTCTTTCCCATACTGGGACGGCCTGCCACAATGATCATTTCACCGGGCTGGAGTCCGCAGGTCATATCGTCCAATTCAAAATATCCGGTGGGCACACCGGTGATATGTGATCCGGAGCGCTTCTCGATATTCTCATACACCCCGGTGACCAGATCCTTGAGCGGCGTGGCAGCATTGCTGACCTTCTTCTCGGTCACGGCAAATACCCGGCGTTCTGCATCGTCGAGAATCTCAGACACCTCCATGCCCTGATCGTAGGCCTGGCCCAGGGTTTCAGTGGACGCCTGGATCAGGTCTCTGAGGATGGCCTTATCCGCCACGATATTGGCATAATACAGCACATTCGCGGAGGAAGGCACGGATTCCACAATGCGGCCGATATACTCCACGCCGCCAACGGCCTCCATTTTCTTGCGTTTTTCCAATTCATCCCGCAAGACCACGCCGTCAATCACTTCACTGCGATGGTTCTGATAAAGATCTATCAACACCTCGTAGATGATCTGGTGTTCCACACGGTAGAAGGACTCTCGCTTGATGCGCTCAACCACCTCACCAATGCAGGCCGGATCAATGATCATAGATCCAATCACAGCAGCCTCAGCAGCCAATGATTCGGGCATGTGACGTACCTCACCCAAACCACCCGAGCTGCCCTGCTGGGACTGTTTATTAAACGGACGACTGGTATCAGGGCCGCCACTTTGGTTGCCATTGAGCATATCTGGCTCGTTCCTTCGGTAAAATGTAATCCTGTTTTGCCGAGGTGATTCCAGCACGCGTCAACATTCCGGACTATCCGGAAAACACGGCCTGACGCCCGCAAAACTCCAAGGTTATCACCTGTCAAACAGGCATTTTACACATGAAAAGACCGACAGTCAATTACTAAGACTGTCGGCCTGATGATCTGATAGGCACGTCAAAGCACTTGAAGATGATATCATGGCGTGTGAAATCTACGCCTTACCATCACTGTCATCATCCAGCGTGTCTTCACTCTCAGCCACGACCACCACACTCACAGACACCTTGACCTCGTCTGAAAATCTGAGGGTAACTTCGTGGGTGCCCAATTGCTTGATATGCTCAGACAACTTAACAATGGAATCAGCCACATCATACCCCTGCTCACGCAGATTGGCGGCAATATGCTTCTCAGTCACAGATCCAAACAGGTGACCCTGCTCATTGGCCTTGGCAGCCAACACAGCTTCAGCCCCCGCGACCTTTTCAGCGGCCTTTTGGAGTCTCTTGCCCTCTTGAATTCTATGTTCTGCACGTTTGGCCTTTTCCTTGGCCAGAGAACGGACATTGCCTTCTGTGGCAACCGTTGCCAGGCCTTGCGGCAGCAGATAATTACGCGCATATCCCTGGCTGACCTCGACGATATCGCCAAGCCACCCCAGTCTACTTACATCTTCACACAATAACACTTTCATAGTCATACCTCGCACTCATTAAATAGCCCAGATTAACCCATACTCATAGACATCATATTCCGACATTATGTGGTATAGGGCAACAGAGCCATAAATCGTGCACGTTTGATGGCACGCATGGCTTTTCTCTGACACCCTGCGCAATTTCCACTCCGTTTTCTGGAGTAGATCTTGGCACGATTGGTCAAGAGTTTCTGCAATGTGTCAATGTCTTTATAGTCAATATAATCGACAGAGCCTCTGCAGAACCGGCACTGGGTAGTTTCACGCGCACCAGCAAAACCTGGCTTGCGTCTGCTCTTTGTATTTTTTTGTATTCTTGCCATAGTCAACCTATTCGTTTTGATTTAGTTTTTACCGAAGCAAATAAAACTAACAGTCTACTGATTCAGCTAAAATGGAATATCATCTTCCGGCACACTCGGGCCGGCATAGTCTTCCTGAGCCATGGGGGCAGAACCACCCCCCTGTTGGGCCTGGCCGCCTGTATAAGAACCGCCCGCCTGGCCGCCTTGACGGTCGCCTCCAAGAAACTGGAAGTTTTCCACGGTCACGCGATGTTTACTGCGTTTCACGCCATCCTGACCCGTCCAACTGTCAAAGGTCAAACGGCCTTCCACAAACACAGACCGTCCTTTCGCCAGATACTTGTTAATCGTTTCGGCCTGCTTGCCGAATGCCCGGCAGTCGACAAAACACGTATCTTCGCGCTGCGATCCGTCCTGTGCAGTCCACTTACGATTCGTGGCCAGGCCAAAATCCACCACTGCCGTCTGACTGGGTGTATAAGACAGTTGTGGATCTCTTGTCAGATTCCCAATCAACATCACCTTATTGTAGGAAGCCATGATACTCTCCTTATTTCCCAACAGGGCATCACCCTGGATACCCTATCCAGCATATTAATTTACGACGCCGGAGTTTCCTCTGTCGTTTCAGGGTCTCCTGAAGGCTCGGACGCAGTCTCTTTGACCACAGTCTCTTCTGCTTCGGCAGCGGTATTCACGCCCTCTGCCTCGTCAGGCGTCTCTACCTCAGACGCAGCCTCTTCCTCTTTGGCGGCCTCCCTGGCAGCGGCCGCTTTTGCCGCGGCAGCCGCTTTCACGTCCTCTGCCTCATCCCTGCGTACGGAA
This sequence comes from Phycisphaerae bacterium, assembly GCA_021736645.1. Taxonomy (GTDB): domain Bacteria; phylum Planctomycetota; class Phycisphaerae; order Sedimentisphaerales; family Anaerobacaceae; genus JAIPFM01. The sequence continues at coordinate 18,136 of JAIPFM010000181.1, forward strand.
CGAATGCGATCGCTGCGATCATTTCTGTCACGAGAGCTATCGTATTCCTGATCCTTGGGTGCAGGTATTTCGCCACTGATGTCCTTGTTCAGGACATTTTCAGGACGTCCTTCAGTGCTCGTAATCATGGCACGCATGATCTTTTCGGACAAAAGCACATCCTTTTCCATGGCAGAAATCCTTGAGGGCGCTGCCTTAAAAAAGCACAGAACATACGTGCCGCGCGTCTTGTGATCAATTTCATAGGCCAGCTTTCTGTCAGCCCACTTGCGTATGGCCACGACCTCTGCTTCAGCCCTTTCAAGCACACGGTTGATCACAGCCATGGTGCCGTCCCAATCGGACCCCGCCTGGGCAGAATCCACAAGGAACATTGCCTCATACAGTTTCTTGGTGGTTGTTGTTTCCAAAACCAAATACCTCCCGCCAACAAAGGCGAATTTCATTTCAGTCTATTTCTGTGTACCTCATAACCATGAGGAATACGTCATATATGTACCGCGACACACTACAGGCGTGGCGCGTTAAATCGAGTCATGGCCAAATCAATGCCCTCACTCAACCAACACAACACCGCGTCTTTTGCCTGGCCAATGGCCTGGTCGAGCAACTCCCGTTCCGCCTTGGACGGACGGCCCAGCACATGATCCACATCCCAGCCGCTTTGATCCCGACCGATGCCGACCCGACATCGAGCCACATCACTCGTGCCCAGCCTGGCAATGATATCCGAGAGTCCATTGTGCCCGCCGGCCGATCCACTGGCACGCAAACGCACCATGCCGGGTTCCAGGGCCATGTCGTCCATCACCACCAGCACCTGCTTGAGATCCAGCTTGAAGAAGCCCACGGCTGTGGCCACAGCCTGACCGCTGAGATTCATGTATTGCCACGGTTTCAACAGTATTAACTTTTTATCTTCAAGATCCACGGTGCCGTATTTCGCACCGAATTTCTTCTGTCCCACATCCACATGGAACTGTTCGGCCAACCGGTCAATCACATCAAATCCGATATTGTGCCTGGTCTGTTTGTACTTGAGCCCCGGATTGCCAAGACCCACCACCATATACACATCCGCCATCGATCGGTTACCCTATATCAAAGAACGCCTAGTCCTCGTCTGACTTACGCTCAGTAATGACCTCAGGTGTCGCAGGCCCTTCTTCGCCGGCTTCACCTTCCTCCTCAGCACTCACCGCGGCAGCCTTCATCGGGCAAGTCACCACCAGGGTGTCCGTCGGACTGACCAGGGTTACGCCTGCAGGCAGTGTCACATCCCCGGCATACAGGGCATCACCCACACCCACATCCTTCACTGAAACCACAATGGTTTCCGGTATGTTGGTGACCACGCATTCGATTTCCAGAACATCTGCATGTTCCTCAATCATACCGCCTTCGTGCAGGCCCTTGGCCGTACCCTTGAGTTCAATGGGCACACTGACCTTTACGGTCTCGGAAATATCCACACGCACCAGGTCGGCATGAATGATATCACGTCCCAGGAAGTCGTACTGAAGATCCTTGACCATCAATGTCTCAACCTTGCCCGAGATCTTGAGATCCAAGACACGATGACCATGGTGCACCGCACGCTCAAACTCATGGGCATTCAATGAAACGGACTCAGGGACCTGCTTGTGGCCGTAGACCACAGCCGGAAGACGTCCATTCTGTCTCAAGAGAACTGCACCCTTGGTGCCAATTTTCCCTCGAACTTCTGCTTCTAAAAGCAATCTTTTTTCCATAATCGCCTCACCTGCGGGCTGGCGTCCAACCTGGCACGTCACACCCGCACAAAAATATCAACACTCGTTAATCAAACTTCTTTTTCTTACGAAACAGACTACTCACTGATTCGTTTTTATGGATACGATGAATGGCCTCGCCAATCATGGCCGCACAACTCAACACCGTGATACGCCCCAAGGCCTTGGCCTCATCGGACAGGGGAATCGTGTCAGTCACCACAATCTCGTCGATGGGTGCCTTGGACAAACGCTCCAGGGCCTGGCCGGCAAACACGCCGTGCGTGGCGCCCACAAAAATCCTTTTGGCCCCACGATCCCTGACCATTTGGGCCGCGCTGCACACGGTCCCGGCCGTGGCAATAATATCGTCTACCATCAGGATGTTGCGGCCCTTGACATCACCGATCAGTTCTGCGGCCTCGACCGTGTCGCCGCTGAGGCGTTTCTTGTGCACAATGGCCAGGTCCGCTCCCAGACTGGAGACATACAAAGAGGCGGTCTTGATATTGCCCACATCAGGCGACACCACGGTCAAATCCTTGATGTTCTTATTCCCGAAGTATTCGCTCAACACCAGTTCACCGGTCAGGTGATCCACCGGGATATCAAAGAATCCCTGCAACTGATGGGCATGCAGGTCCACACCCAGTACGCGATCCGCACCAGCCGTGGTCATGAGATTCGCCACCAGCTTGGCTGTAATCGGCACACGCCCTTCATCCTTACGGTCCTGTCTGGCATACCCGAAATACGGTACCACCGCCGTGATTCGCCTGGCACTGGCTCGACGCAGACAATCCAGAAAAATGAGCAATTCCATCAAATTCTCATCCACGGGATTACACGTAGACTGCACCACAAAACAATCCGTGCCTCGCACATCGTCCTCGACACGTATGAACTTTTCGCCGTCCGGGAACTGCTCAACCGTGGCCTTACCCATCTTGGCAGACAGATATTGACAAATAGCAGAGGCCAAAGCTGGATTACTGTTACCTGAAAAAACCTTCACGTTGTCACACCAACCTAAATTAAATATGGTTACAATTAATTAGGCAAACTACCCGACCAGGACTCGAACCTGGAACGTGGGCACCAAAAGCCCATGTGTTGCCAATTACACCATCGGGTAATCTGAAATAAAGACACGCTTGAATTCAGACCACAAGTCTGTTTTTACTTGTCACGGAGACCGCCTGAAGCAGTCTGAATAGGCCCCTGTCGGAGGCTTGAGCCAGCCACGCCGTGAAACTGCTGGCCCCAAGAAGCACTACAACCCCGTGCGACAAGGACAAATTAAAACGCAGATCATAGCCATTAAGTGCTCTGGATTCAAGTCTTTTCCATATTTTTCCAAAAAAGGCCAAATTTATGCACCACTAAGGTTTCCTGGGCATCCAGACTCGCATCCAGCCCTCGCCTCGATTGGCGTAGAGAAAATATGGGATCAACTTTAACTCTGGATCTGCCTCGCTGGTGAGGGTGACTGCGCCGCCCAGGAAATCCGGTTCAAACCGGGCTTTGAATTGGAGGGTGTCTGAAACCTTCAATTGGGCCACATCAAAGGCATTGTCCTTGAATTCCGCACAATACACCATGGGGCCGCGTTCAATGGCCACAAGCCCTTTATCTGCGGTGGCCCTGGGATGGGCGATCACACGCCGCACCGGCATGGGCAGGTTCAGGTGGATTTCATCCCCGGTTTTCCAGGTTCGATCCAAAGTGACGTATCCGCTTTGTGTGTCCACAGAAACAGGCTTTCCATTGACAGCCAGTGTGATGGGCTCATGAGACTCATCCAGATATGTGTACAGATTGCCCGGCATGGGTTCATTTCTGGCCCAACCCGGAATGCGGAGCTTGATCTTGAATGCCCCTGCTTTCTGGGGCTCTACCCTGATTTTGATGTCTCCCTGCCAGGGGTATTGCGTGGTCTGGGTCAGTGTGACAGGATTGCCTGGCAATGCCACATGACCTTCACCTGACATGTACATGTTCGCCAGGATGGTATCGTCAGTATGCGTGTACACATGCCCGCCAATAGAGGCAATCACACGCACCAGATTCGATGGGCAGCATGCACAATCATGCCCTGGCCATTCCCACCGTGAACGGCCATTGGTGGTCAACGGGTTTGTGTAATAGTGTTTTTCACCCTCGTGTGACAAGGCGCTGAGCATATTGTTCAACAGGGTGCGTTCCATCAGGTCTATGTACTTGGGGTCACCGGTCATCTGATGGAGCCGGTGGTTCCAAAGGGAAAATGCAATGCCTGAGCACGTCTCAGCATAACAGCTGTTGCCCAGTTCATAGTCATTGGCAAAGCCTTCAGGTCCGCCCGGCTGGCCAATGCCGCCTGTGAGGTAGGTCTTGGTATTGGTCACATTGTCCCATATGCGAAACAGGGCATTGGCATAGGCCTCATCGTGATTCACCCTGGCCACGTCCATGGCTGCGATGTACAGATACCCGGCACGCACGGAATGGCCCACGCCGGATTCCTGCTGGATGAACGGGATGTGGTCCTGACTGTACGTGCCGTACAGGCCATGCCCGTCACTGCGACCGCGCTGATCAATGAAAAACCGGGTGGTCTCCATGTATCTGGGATTGCCTGTCACGTCATACAGTTTCATCAGGGCCAGTTCAATCTCCTGGTGGCCGGGCGGATTGGTCTTTTTGCCGGGCCCGAACGTGTCACAAATCAGATCTGCAAACTTGAGGGCCACATCCAGGAGCTTGCGTTTGCCCGTGGCCTCGTGGTAAGCCACCGCCGCTTCGAACAGATGACCCGCACAGTACAGTTCGTGCATGCTGCCCACATTGGTCCAGCGTTCCTGCGGCTTGTGAGGCAGGGAATAGAACGTGTACACATACCCGTCGTCCCACTGGGCCCCGGCAATGGCATCGATCACGGTGTCCGTATACGCCTCCAGTTCGGCATCCGGATGGTTTTTCAGGGAATAGGCCGTACCCTGAATGATCTTGTACACATCGGAATCATTGAAATACGTGCCTGTAAATCCGCCCGGCATCAGACCGGCCGCCTTGCGGAAATTGTCCAGACGCTTGGACGGACGGCCATCGCCTGTGGTGGAGTCCTCGCACCGCCCCCACACATGGGGCAGACTGACCGTGCGGTTGACCTCCATGCGTTCCTTCCAGAGCCCATCCGTGACAGTCACCTGGTCATAAGGCACGGCCTTGACAAATTGCTCCGGGTGAATCCATCTGGGCCATGCCGTGTCTGTGCCGGGATCTCTGGGCAGATTGATCCGGATATCATCCACATACAGGGTGCCCGGTCCCTTTGCCTGTTCAATGGCCAGCCCCATCTTTTTCACGGCATTGAGGCGGAACGCGGGATTGGCAGCCACCAGTCGCTGCAGGTCAATGTCCCATCGCGTCCACGTCGGATTTTGCAGAGACCCGGCATCTCCGTCATAGGTCACGCTGGTTTGAGAGGCCAGCCAGTCCCCGTCCTCAAAGGTCATGACCAGTTGACCGGGACCATTACCCGGGTCCCCCTTGAAATACACGCTCAGATATCGAAATCCATACACAGAACTTATCCAGTCCTGGGCCTGGGAAAATATATATTGCACATGGGCACGATCTGCGGCTGGCCCGGTCTTGTAGGCCACTCTCAATGATTTATCCCCTGAATGGGCCTCCGTATCGCACAGGGACACAATCGCTGATGCGCCGGCCTGCCAGGACAACGGTCCCTCTTCGAAATCTGCCAACGTCCGGTCAAACGTCGTAAAAGACCACACCGATCCGGCCAGCGTCTGGCTGCCACTCACCTCATCCACGCGCCAGTAGTAGGTCGTGCCGTCCGCCAAGTCCGTGACATGACACTCAATCTCTTGCATGGGCTGACGCCCCTGGTACTCGTTGGCACCTGGGTCAGCGGACTGGACAGCGGCCAGGGAAGTGCCGAAATACACCTCATGAAAATCGGCGCCTGCACCGGGCACCCAGGACAGTGTCACGCTCAAGGGTGTGTCCACGGCCCTGTCCTGCGGCACATGCAGCCGGGCTGTCTTGATCTGATCCCCCCATTCGAGGGCAAAGTCATCGAACACGATGTGTGCCTGATTGCCCGAGTAGGTGGCCTGAAACAACCCAACCTGTAAAGGTACATTCACGAGGTCACTTCGGGGGATCGGCGAACAGGACATGTCCTGCCAGACCACGCCATCAGGACTGTGGCGAAGGAAAAACAGACTGCCCACGCGCTCCAGTTGCAGGAATTTGTCGGCACTGCGTCCCTGGCCGCTGTTGGCATTCTCCGTACGACGGTTATTGTCCGACATGCGTGCATAGATCCCCCCATACAGAGGGAAGTAATCCACGCTGACCCAATCCTCGCCGGGGCCTGCATCCGCCGGATTGGCTGCGCGGGCGATAATACCGCCATTATTAAATGAGACCATTTGATAGTCCTTGATCCGGACTGTGGCCTTGAAATCGCCTGCCACGGTCTTGTACAGCAAGGGTCCCATGGGCTGCCCCTCGTCGTAACGTCCGTTGGTGGATTGAATCGCAATCTGCCCGTCTGCAATCTCAATTCGATCTGCAGTTTCTCTCTGACCTTTTCCCAGAAAGCCATCCCACTCTGTCCCTGTCACACCCTGGGCCAGAAAGTCATGAGGCATATCAAAGGTATCGGTAAACACATGATTGGCATGGGTTTGGCCTGTTGTAAAGGTCCAGACATCGCCTTTCCACAGTCCCGATCCCACGGCCTCATTGACCTGATCCACACGCCAGAAGTAGGTGGTGTTCACTGCCAGATCCGACAATGTCAAAGACGCCTCACTCACCTCATACACATCGACATTGGGATGGTTGCGATAAAAGGCCTCTGTCACGGCGGCCTTATGGGTCCCCACAAACACAAGGTGTCCCTTGACCGCCTGGACAGAGTCTCCCCCAGTCCAGCTCAATGTCACGGATGGACTCACGCCTGTGGCATTCAAGACCGGTTTCGGATTGGATGCTGACGTGCCTGCGTTTGACGCGGCCCCCACACTCAACAGGATGCCAAAACCCACAACTGCACGTAAAATCGAATGAGCCATTATCCTACCTTTCAGATCGATGTGTTATTTACAGCGCGCCTGCCATGGACTTGTCTCTGGCAGCCCTGGCCTCTTCTATGAAGGCCAGGATATTTTCGAGCGGCGTGTCCCCTTCCACGGCATGGGACGGCGAAAAAATGTAGCTCCCTGCTGCGCCGGCAGCAAGCAATCTGCGTGAAGCCTCGCGCACCTCCTGTACCGTGCCATAGGGCAGTGTTTTCTGAATGGACAACCCGCCATGAAACACAAGACGTCCGTGATACTGTTTGAGCAGGGCATGCACATCCATGACCTCCGGCTGAAACGGATTGAAACAGTCCAGGCCGATGCCGATCAGATCGTCAAACAGCTCATCCACATCCCCGCAGGAATGGATCATCACGGTCTTGCCTGCCTGGTGTACAGCGTCATACATCCGTTTGAGGTGCGGATAAATAAACGCCTTCCAAAGCCTGGCCCCCATGATCAGGCCGTGCTGCTGTCCCCAGTCATCACCCAAATACACGGCATCTATATCATATTTGATCGCCTCTTGAATCTGGGCGATATTGTACTCGCCAATGCGTGTCAAAAGGTCCTGCACAAATGCCGGATGTTCGATAAAATCCATCAACAGGTTTTCCATGCCGCGCAGGGTCCACGCCCGCTCGAACAGGGAGAATCCCAGGTAAAACACACGATACCGATCCGGATACAAGGCGATTTTTTCGTCGATATCCCGGAAAAACCGCGGATCCCTGGGATCAGGAAACACATAGTGATCGAGACTCGGCCCCTGCAGCTGCGGTGTCTCCACCATGCCGATGTCCTTGTCAATGGTCCGGTCCCACACACAGCCGAAGACGTCCTGGAATCGGCAGTCCCCCAGATCATCAAAGAATCCAATGGCAGCGCCCAGCTCCAAAATATGATTGTCCACAAACGCCTCGGCCTCCGCTTCAGACCCGACATGGCGGACCAGGGCCTGCCAGGGCTCCTGGGTGAACTGTACGTGCCACGGCACGTACACAGGCCGCTTCTTCTGCAGAACCGACCTGATCACGTCCCGTTTGGTCCATGGATTGCCCGGCCTGTTTGTGCGTGGATTCATTGTCATTTGGAAAAACTGTGATTGCGGATCATCCCGTGATGTCAAATGGTACTGTGACCCATAGCCCTGCTGAACTCAGACCAACACGCTTACCCCGTAAAGACAGAGATGCGGTGTTGCCTGCATTTATGAAATCTGAGCCACCAGGTGGTTGAGTATGGCCTCCATGTTGTCGTACTTGGTCTCACTGAGCTTTTGATGATACTGCTGCCCGCCTTGTGTGTAGGTGACCACAAACAGCCCCTTTTTCTTGAACAGGGTCTTGTCGATCTGCTCGATCGCATCGTACGGGATGTGAACCTTGTCATTGATCACCAGTTCCGTGTCCCCGGCCACGACCTTGCGTTTGCGAATACAGACCCAGCGGCCTGCCAGACCTGCGGCCAGGACAAATAAAATCGGCGGTGACTTCTGATTGAACAGCAACGTGGCATCGGGCTTGCCATTCACCGTGTATTTTTCAATAAAGGCCTGGTTATAGTACCCGTCGTAGATACAATACAGACCGAATCCCACCAGAAAAACCATACCAATGATCAATGAATTTCGCGTATATCTGCTAATCGGTGCCTCAATCACTGTCCCATCTCCTTAAAGGGTTCTTGCGGCTTCTCTCAATTGCTTGGATCATCATAAACGCAAGCCCGGTAAACAGCAAGCGTTGAGTTTAAATTCCCCCGTCAGGGTCAGGCCCCCCTGGCATACCCTTTATATTCAGGGCACCGCCCTCTTACTCTCAGTCCTTTTTCCTCCTGAGGGGCTCTTCGGACACCCAGGGGCCAGATCAGGATTTTCAAGTTGTTTCGTTGTCAGTAAAAGGTAGAATAAAATTCATGGGTCAGGCGTCTGTCTTAATCAGGGTGTCTGCCCAAGACATTGACATAAAGCATGTTCGTAGACTTGCAAAGGACGAGTGGCCAATGGTGCCATCCACAGACAGTGCAGGAGGATTGACAATGAGATTTTTAATAACCGCAGCATGTGCGGCCATACTCACGGTCCCGGCCATGGCTGCCCCAGACCCAAACACAGGTGTGGGTGCCGCTCTTGATGCCTCTGCCAGGAAGGCCTGGGATGAAGTGCGCTACGATCTGACCGAGATCATCGATCGTCTGCACAAACACAAGGACCTGCCGGACGCCAGTATCTGGCACCCGATGCGCAATGACAAGACCTCCAACCAGACCCGAATCAACAAGCTCATGGATGAGGCGCTTTCTCATCTCAAGATCGCCAGGCTCAGCGAATATCGCCAGACCTACACAGAACTGGGCGAGCAGATCGCAGAGACCCAGAGACTCATTGGTGAGCACATGGATAAAATGGTGGCTGCGCCCCAGAAGACAGGCCGGGTCGCAGGTCTCTGGACGTGGTCGCGTGAGGAGCATGAGAAACGCATTGGAGAACTCGAATCAAAGATCGCAGACTGCAAAACGCGCCAGCAGGCCATGATTGAGGACATGAAGCAGGAAATGGCACGCATGGGCTTGGATGTCAGCCACGAACAAATCGCCGATCTCCTGCTGGCCGTGTCAGGGGATACCTTTTTCGATCTGTCTGCCTGCTTCCACAATGTCAAGCAGCTCACCGATATGGTGGCTGAGCTCATCAAACAGAATGAGTCGTACGTGGAAAATTCGCGCAAGTACTACGGAATGTATGTGTCCCTGGTCAGCCTCCTGTGTCACGCACACGAGCGTGCTCAGGCCGAGATCAAGACGATCTACCTGCCCGAGATCAATCGGATCGTTGAAGAGGCCTTGAAGACTCGGGATCGCACACAAGAGCTTGCGAAAAGAAACTCGGGCGACCGCAATACACTGGCCCGTCTCAGGCAGAACCTGGAGGCCCAGGATATGGTCATCAAGGCCGGACGCTCATACACTAAACACCTTGAAGACCAGCTCATTAAACTGGCCAAGGCCCAGACCCAACTGAAACAACATCAGGAGATCGCCTTGAATACGTATGAGACTGTCAGCCTCGCGTCCAGCATGCTGAATGTGGTCAAAAAAAGCCTCGAAGACCTGAAGACCATTCAGTCCATGGACCTGCCGGACATGCTCCCCCTGGAATCCGATCGCCTCCGATCCGAATTCCAGATCATCTCTCAGCAGTTGCGCGGAGAATAACACACTTTGGTTCACGGTTCACGGTTAAAGGGTTCACAGTTGGCTGCTGTGAATCAGTTGCATCAACTTTGACAACACGTCAACTGACTTCGGACCTTGGGCTCAGAACACACACTCGCTCATCGCCCTCCCCTCAAGCCGCCACCGGATCCCCCTGACACCTGACCGGGATCCACACCGTCCAGGGCACCGGGTTCCAGGGGTTCATAGGTTTCTTCAATATCCTCTGGCACTTCGATGAGCACGACCCTGCCGTCCACATACAGTAGCATGTCCTGGGCAAAGGCCAGTGCGCCCTGACGGTTTTCCAGGGCCAGGGCCAGGGCAAGATTAAAGAACGCATCTGAACCGAGTTCAATGGTCTCATGCGGCGTCATGTCTTGAAGAGAGGCCAGTCGACTGTCGATCCATTTGCCGTCCTTGAAGTAGAGGGTCAGGTCATTGGCCTGCTGGGCATTGACAATACGCGTGCGCTCCATACTGGAATTGAGGTAACTGCTGTCCCGGTTGAGCACGTCCTGGGCCCGCTGCTGCGCATTGTTTACGGTCTGGCTCACACTGCCTGCACCGGTGCGGTCGCCCACAGCAGAGTCAATCAGATTACTGCTGGCCTGGCCCAGGAGGTCGGCATAGTCGCTTAGATTGGTGCCTTCACGTGCAAGAAACGCCGTGTATTCCGTGATAATGCCGTACTGGGCAGACAGGAACACGATGGTCTCTGTGAGTTCCTGAATCTGAGGATCGTCGTCTGTCACACCAGGATCTGCACCCAATCGTACGATCTGATCTATGAGTTGGGCAATCTTGCGGCTGGCCCAGAGCCTGGGTACATAGCCGTTCTTGAGGTCTGCCCGGTCAAGCCCCAGGGTATACGAGAAGGTCTGATCCTGGCCCAGGTAGCTGCCGCTGAACTTGAAGGTCAAAGGATCAGTGCCGATGTATCTGCCCATGAGGACCAGGCGATCCCCTTCATACAGGTCAGGCAGGAGTACAGGCAGCACATCCAGCGTGCGCCCTATGGCAGGAGATCCGTCAGGATTGCTGATTTCCAGCCTGGGATCCGAGAACACAGGACCGGCCAATCCCTCAAACACCTCGGTCACGGCCTGCTCTACATCGTCTTCCGGTCTGACAAACACGGACTGTGCCCTGGATAAAGACGCCAGGGCATCGAGCAGAGGGGCATTCAAATCGTACCCCACGCCAAAGGTGTACACGCGACGGTCATAAGGATTGGACAAGGTCACCAGGTCACGGATGGCGGATTCCGAAGTAATGCCTGAGGTGGGCTGACCGTCCGTGAGAAACAGGACAATGGGCAGCATGTCCGTGACCGGCGTCTGTGACAGCGCCAGATCGAGAGCGTCATACAAATTCGTACCGCCAGTGGCCCTGATATTTCGAATGTACTGCTCTGCAGCCAGAAGGTTGTCCAGATGGGTGATGACTGGATCAGGCGAAAACCACTGCACCTGACTGTTGTAGGTAATCACATTGAATGCTTCATCAGGCTCCAAAGCACTGATCACTTGAATGGCCGCGTCCTTGGCCTGCTCCACCTTGCGTCCGCCCATACTGCCGGACTGATCAATCACCACAGTGACTTCGCGCAGGATGGTCTCCCGAAGGTCAGACGAGGTGGTGCCCAGACCGGCCAGCAGCAAAAAATAGCCGCTGTCCACATGTTCACCTGGATATGCCAGGAGCGAGGCAGTGACACCGTCCTGTGACTGGAGGTAAGACACCTGGAACGGCCCGGGCGTGTACTCAGCATCCGGATCTGTCATGGCGGACACATGTGTGTCACTGTGCCGACTCACATACACCCTGTGGCTCGGTGAATAGACCGTGGCAATGGGTGAGGCGCTCTGAACCTGAACCTTGATGGTCCAGGGGACCTGATACTGGAGCGATTCCGTGCGTGTCAGGCTGTAGTCAATGCGATTGCCTTCTGTACTGAGCACATGCTCGAACACCACCCGAATGTGCTGCTGGGCCCTGGCCTCCACAGGGAACACGCTGGTGCGGATCAACTGATAACCAATAAACTCGCACAGGGCTGGATCGCGGATCTGCGAGACCAGACCACTGTAAATCCGTATGGCCTCATCCCTGGGCAGGACCTGGGCCGTGACCAGATCACTGGTACCGTCGTACGCAAAATGACTGACCACAGCATCGTCCGGCACAGGCAGGATCAACTCTGCCTCCTGACGACTGCCTGTGGTATTTTGCAGGTAAATGTCCAGTTGCGTGGCGGCAGTCGCCTCCACAATACTGATGGTACAGTCCACAGACGTGATCTTGACCACCGCCTGCTGAATGGGCGTGTACCCATAGATTCGGCTCTGGGGAATCAGCACATTGGGTGCAAATTCCTGAGCGTTGACACCCCATGCCAGCCCCAAACAGGCCAGAACGGACAGAAACACAGGTCTCGATTTCATGGCAGGACCCTTTCCAAATTTGGCTCTGTTTGAAAAGTCGCTCTGGCTTCGAGCGGCTTGTTTTCTGCCTGGGCTGCGTCCGACTGCATCGATCCCCAGGGGACCTGCTTCGCCGTCCTTGCCAGGCAAAAAACCGCTCGCTCTCGGGCCGACGATGGACTTTTCAAAAAGAGCCTGAGAATGAAAAATGACGACGCGCAGGCACATTGCCTGCCGCAATATCAGGGATTTCACCGCAAATGGGGGCATGGAATAGACAGACCTTTACCACATGAAGTGATACAGAATGCTGAGTCTATTCCAGTGAGGTCCGGTACATGAAATGACAAAAATATGATGACTTAAATTATAAAATCTTCGGACCTGCGCCTTGTCAAATTGTCTATGCCGAAATTAACGCCTCTGTGGTACAGATTGCAGGACAGGGTTTTGGCTTTTCGGCGACACTGTCCCTGTACATAAGAAAAGTGCCAGTTGCAGTCCAAAGTGCTACGGTTTTTTTTGCAGACACGCATACGCCACTGGCACAACCAGTTGGGTCAGGCTCTCGAGGGCATTGGCGTATTCTCTAATTTCAAACTGGGCAGTTTCGTGCTTGCGAAGTTTGATAAAATTGACCACGGCCTGCAGGGAGGCAGTCCAGTAGAATTCCGTGTACAGAGCCAGGGGCAGCACGCCCCGGGCCTGTTCTCTGGCCACGCCCTGGTCGATCAGACGCCGATACAGGGCCAGGGCCTTTTCGCAATGCTTTTTATACTCATTCTGCAGTCCTGCTGAGTCAGCCACCTGCTGATCCATGGACGCCTGCCTGTTGTCCTGGGATTGCTGGCGGAATCCGTCCGGCACATACACATCCATGTCCGAGGCATCGGTATAGCGAAGGCTCACCTCATTCCACGCGTGGTCTACGGTTGGGGCCTCGCTGTACACAATACCCACCACATGCTTGTACCACTGACGCGCCACAAACTCCGGCACTTTACAGTGAAATTGCAGTTGCACGTGCCGAAACGGGCTCCAGTGCTGATGCTGCACCAGATATTGAATAAGACGTTCGTCCCCCTGATCGAGTTCTTGTTTTCGCTTGCCAAACGAGACCCTGGCAGAATTGACCACTGTCAAATCCGAGCCCAACGCATCAATCAATTCCACAAATCCGTGATCCAACAGGTCAATTTTCCGGCTCATAAGTCCCTTTATTCCATGTTTTTTTTATTCAGTGTATACTTCCTATAAGCCCGGGCAACCCGCTTTGTTCGACTGTAAATACCTATTTATCCGAAAGCTTTTACTTGCAAGTCAGGCAAGCCAAAGCTAATCTAATGGCGCAAATTTTATTCAGAACTGAAGATACGAAAGGATAAGCCATGGGTGACTATTTCCCAAATGTCAAAAAAATCAACTACGAAGGCCCTGATTCCAAGAATCCGCTGTCATTCAAACATTACAGGGCAGATGAAATCATTCTGGGCAAGACCATGGCCGAACACCTGCGTTTTTCCGTGTGCTACTGGCATACACTCAAGAATATGGGTGCAGATCCCTTTGGCCCGGGTGCCATCATCCGTGAATACAACCATAGCTCTGACCCCATGACCGTGGCTGACCAGACCATGGACGCGGCCTTTGAATTTTTTGCCAAGCTGGGTGTGGGATTCTGGTGCTTCCACGACAGGGACATCGCCCCGGAAGCAGACACCCTGGCTGAAACCAACAAGCGCCTGGACACCATCGTGGCCAAGGCCAAGAAACTCCAGGCAGACACAGGCATCAAACTGCTGTGGGGCACGACCAACGCCTTCTCGCACCGCCGTTTTATGGCCGGTGCAGGCACCAACCCCTCCCCGGACGTGTTTGCCTATGCTGCCAGCCAGATCAAGAAGGCCATGGAAATCACCTGTGAACTGGGCGGCGAGGGCTATGTATTCTGGGGCGGGCGCGAAGGCTACGACACACTGCTCAATACGGACATGGGCCGCGAACTGGATCACCTGGCCCTGCTCCTGCAAATGGCCGTGGACTACAAAAAGAAAATCGGCTTTACGGGCCAGCTCTACATTGAGCCCAAGCCCAAAGAACCCACCAAGCACCAGTATGACTTTGACTCAGGCAATTGCTACGCCTTCCTGCAGAAGTACAATCTGGTGGACCACCTCAAGATGAATATCGAGGCCAACCACGCCACACTGGCAGGTCACGATTTCTGTCACGAACTGGAATACTGTGCAGCCAACGGCATTCTCGGTTCAGTGGACGCCAACCGGGGCGATCTGCTCCTGGGCTGGGACACAGACCAGTTCCCCACCAACCTGTACGACACGGCCCAGGCCATGTACATCATCCTGAGGAACGGCGGCTTTACCACAGGCGGTCTGAACTTCGATGCCCATGTTCGCAGGCAGTCGATCGATACGGACGACCTGTTCCACGCGCACATCGGCGGCATGGACGCCTTTGCACGCGGCCTCAAGATCGCTGCGAAGATGATTGAGGACAAGGCCTTTGAACAGGCCGTGACAGAGCGTTACAAAGGCTGGTCCGGTGAATTGGGTGCCAAGATCGAAAAGAAGCAGGTCGGATTTGAAGAACTCGAGGCCTACACACTCAAGCACGGCGAACCCAAAATCCAGAGCGGACGCCAGGAACTCCTGGAAAACCTGCTCAATGAGTATCTGTAACAGCCCGCTTATCATGAAAACTGTGCAAGGGGGGCCGTTCATTGGCCTCCCTTTTTTTTTGGAGAAGGATCACCCATGAAACATATTATCCTGAACCTGCTGTTGTGCAGTGTCGTGTGTGCAGCCCCTGTATCACCCCAGTGGAAGATCATCAAGACCCGATACGCCACGCCGGACACCGTGGTCGCCGGGTACAATGTCCTGGATTTTGGGGCCAAGGGTGACGGCCAACTGGATTGTACGGAGGCCTTTCAGCAGGCCCTGGACCAGATGAAGGCAGTCGGCGGCGGCACTGTGTTTGTGCCGGAAGGCCTGTATGTGATCAAGGGAACGCTCAGGGTCCCAGTGTCCGTGACACTGCGCGGCGAGTGGGCTGCCCCCACCCAGGCAAATCCAGGCATCCGGGGCACGATCCTGATGGTGTATGCCGGGCGCGGTCAGGCTGAAGGCACGCCCTTCATGACAGTGGACTACTGTGCCGGGGTCAAGGACATGTCGTTCTGGTATCCGGAACAAACAGAACAAGACATCACCCCCTACCCCTACTGCCTCACGCAGAAGGGTGGGAACAATGCCACCTTTGAGAACCTGACCCTGGTGAATCCCTATCAGGGCATACGCATCGGCCCGGGCGCCAATGAACTGCACTATGTGCACAATGTATACGGCACGCCCCTGAAGGTCGGCATCAGGTATGATTCCACGACGGACATCGGCCGCCTCGAAAACGTCCATTTCTCTCCGGACCTCTGGTGCCTCAGCGGGCTGGCCAACACACCGGCCTCCAACTCACTGACCTCGTGGCTGCTGGACAATGGCACGGCTATCCATATGGAGCGCAGCGACTGGGAATACGTCTCGTACGTGTTCATCGACGGATACAAAACCGGCTACCTCATGACCAAAGGCGCACGCGGATCAGCCAATGCCCAGTTCTACGGCCTGATCATTCGCAACTGCCGGACTGCTGTGGAAGTGCAGGAGACCAATCCCTATGGCATGGTCTTTACAAAATGCACGTTTAAAGGTCGTGACTACGGCTTCCGCATGGGCACTGCATTCAACGCCGCCATCCTGCTGAATGACTGTGACGTGTCAGCAGATCAGGCCCTGTATTCCGAGGGCACAGGCTGTTTCATCACACAAAACAGCAGGGTCACACGCGGCCATATCGCCCTGACCGGCGGCACACTGGCCATGACCGCGTCCCGGATCGAGAATGCCGGCACACAGATATCCCTGGGACCTGATGTACGGGGTGCCTCTCTGGTGGGCAATACCTTTGCACAGACCCCACCCCGGATCACCGGTGACATGCCCTCTGAAAGACTGAAACTAATCGATCAGCCGGTGACACTGGCGGCCTTCCCCGAATACGACGGCAACCAGACGCGCGCGACACGTCCGGCACGTGAGGTCCTGTACGTGGTCACGGATGCGCCGTGGAACGCCAACGGCCAGGACGACCAGGACGACACACAGGCCCTTCAAAAGGCCATGGATCAGGCAGGCCAGGACGGCGGCGGCATTGTGTTTTTGCCGGGCGGAAATTATGTCCTGCGCAGCACGCTCTCTGTGCCCAGCGGCGTGGAGTTGCGCGGGATTCACGATGTGCCGCACCACACCATGGGCAGCGGCAGCCTGCTGCATGTGACCCCCAAACCTGACCAGGGTCCCACGATCACAGTCAATGCCCGTGCAGGCCTGCGCGGTCTCTCATTCAACTACCCGGACCAGTCCATGCAGGCAGTCAAAGACACTCCCTTCCTGATTCAGGGCCGCGGCGCAGACCTGTACATCGTGCATGTCAACTGCCGAAATCCGTTTCGATTCCTGGATCTCATGACGTATGCCTGTGACAGGCACTATGTGGATTACCTGTCCGGGTCACCGTTGAAGGTCGGTGTGGCCATTGGGGGCGGCAGCACGCAGGGCGAGGTGCGCAACACCCAGTTCAATCCCCATTACTGGCTCCGCCTCGACAGAGATAACCCCTTCTTCCCAAGAAGGCAGGACAATTTCCAGGCGCTCTGGACCTATCAGAAGGAAAACCTGGATGCCATGGTCGTGGGTCACTGCAATGAGGAACTGCTGTTCCAGAACTTCGTGTACGGTTCGCTCTACGGCATCCACTTCACCCAGCAGGCCGGCCGCGGTCCTGAGGATTGTTTTGTTCACGGCCACGGCACGGACGGATCCAAGGTGGGCGTGTTTTTCGAACAGGGCAATGGACGCATTGACATGATCAATTCCGAACTGGTGGCCATGTCCTCCCAGGACAAGATTGCCATCAAACTGGGCACAGACTACCAGGGCACGGCACGGCTCATCAACACCATGGTCTGGGGAGATCCCAGCACACTGGCCCAGGTGGACAACGGCCAACTGTGGCTCCAGGGCCTGCACGCCTTTCGCCACGGCAACGGCCTGCAGATCAACCGGGGTGAGGTCACGGCCGTGAACGTCAACTTCTTCGTACCCGGTCGCCATATCACCCTGGCAGACACCCACACCAAGGCCACACTCATCGGCAACATCACCAAGGGCCCTTTGATGATCAACGGAAAATCCATGGCACAGGACTCCGAGATATCCAATGTTGTGTCCATAGGAAACGTCAGTCGATAGGTCGTCAAGGTTATTGAGGTTCACAGTTCACGGTTGATACAACGGCAGTGTTCGCACCACCAACCGTGAACTGTGAACTGTCAACTGTGAGCCCCGACCCCTGACCCCTGACCCCCTACACCCTCCCCCCAGTCTTTTTTTCAATAATTTCAAGTGCCCACGTGACTCCTTCCGTGCGTCTTGCCTCTATAAGATAGGCAAGACGCCGGAACAAACAAAGATTAACACAGAACTGGGTTTCCAATTCAGGAAGGAGTTCCAAAATGGTACGCACACGCACAATCCCTATCCATCTGTTGGTAGGCCTGTTCCTGGTAGGTTTTATGACCACACCCTGCCTGGCCGACTTCAGTATCGACGTGAAGGCAGGGCTTCAAACGCTCGATAATCCGTTGACCCTGGAAGAGACCTCTCGCACACGCTTTGAAGTCGAACTGGCAGGCACCACACCTGCGAGTGACAATCTGGAAATCACCTTTGCCTTTGGCGGGGCCTCTGTGACCAGCGCCACGGATACCTATACCTCTTACGACGCATTCGGCATGATCCAGGATACGCTGGAAGATACCTTCCGAACGTACGATTTTCGTCTGGGCCTGCGACTGTATCCCCTGGCACCGCCGGACAGTGACAGCATCCATCCGTATGTGGGCGGAGGTGTTGGCTACTACTGGCTCGTAGACCAGTGGAAGGACACACACCTGGAAACCATCGACGTTCCTTACACGGAATTCTGGACGGAAGACGAAGGCCATACCTCCATAGCGGACGGCTTCTTCCCGTACGTCTGTGCAGGTGTGGACATCCCCATCACAGACCAGGCGGCCCTGCTCTTTGAGTACAAGCATGACTTCATGAAGAAGAAAGACGGGGCCAATTACGGCGGCAACATCTTTACGGCAGGCATGCGTTTCAGGTGGTGACATTATGCCTTTTTGAACACCAGTGTCTCCTGCTCCACCGTGACCTTCACATGGTCCCCTTCTGCGATCAGACCGTCCAGGAGATCTTCAGACAGGGGATTCTCCACCAACTGCTGCAGGGCCCGCTTGAGCGGTCGCGCCCCGTACAGGGGATCATACCCCTCCTTGAGGATCAGGGCGCGGGCCTCGTCCGTCAAGGTCAGTCGGATCTTCTGCTCGGCCAGACGGGCACTGAGACCTGCCAACTGAATGTCCAGGATCTGATCCATGTGGGTCCTGTCCAGTCGATGAAACACAATCACCTCATCGATCCGGTTGAGGAACTCGGGTTTGAAATACTGCTTGAGAGATTCCTTGACCTGGATCGCGACCTCGCGGTCCGTGCCTGCGTGCTCTGTCATGTCCAGGATTTTTTCGCTGGCAATGTTGCTGGTCATGATGATCACCGTGTTCTTGAAGTCCACAGTGCGTCCCTGACCGTCGGTCAGTCGCCCGTCATCAAAGACCTGCAGGAGCACATTGAACACGTCACGGTGTGCCTTTTCCACCTCGTCAAGCAGGATCACGGAATAGGGCTTTCGCCGCACGGCCTCGGTCAGGCGTCCGCCCTCTTCATAGCCCACATACCCGGGAGGGGCCCCTATCAAGCGGGCCACGGAATGGGATTCCATGTACTCGCTCATGTCAATTCGGATCATGGCATTGGGATCATTGAACATGAACTCCGCCAGGGCCTTACACAGCTCGGTCTTGCCCACGCCGGTCGGTCCCATGAACAGAAATGTCCCGATCGGCCGGTTCGGATCGCCCAGCCCTGCACGGTTGCGGCGCACTGCACTGCACAGGGCCTTGACGCCCTCATCCTGACCCACCACGCGTGTGCGGATCTTGTCTTCCATCTTTTTGAGACGCTCGCGTTCGCCGCTGAGCAGCCTGGATACAGGCACGCCGGTCCAGCGTGACACGATCATGGCGATGTGTTCGTCTGTCACTTCATCATGTACCAGAGTGTGCTGACTGTTCAGCAGGGCCGCATCCTTGTCTTCCAATTGCTTGTGAAGCGACGACAGGGTCTCGTATTTTAACCGGGCTGCAGTCTCCAGATCGCCGCGCCGCTGCGCGCTTTCAAAATCATTATTGGCCTGATCGATCTTCTCCCGCAGTTGCTTGATCTGGTCAATGGAGCCCTTTTCCAGTTCCCACCGTGCAGTCAGGGCCTTGTCTTCGGCCTGCAAATCGGCCAACTGCCTTTCCGTGCCCTCCAGACGTTTCTTGCTGGCCTTGTCCTTTTCCTTTTTCAGGGCCTCGCGTTCGATCTGCATCTGCATGATCTTCCTGCGAAGCGCATCCAGTTCAGCCGGCATGGAGTCGTTCTCGATGCGTAATTGAGACGCAGCCTCGTCGATCAGGTCAATGGCCTTGTCCGGCAGGAATCGATCCGTGATGTAGCGGTGTGACAGCGTGGCTGCTGCCACCAGGGCCCCGTCCGTGATGCGCACACCATGATGCGTATCGTAGCGGTCTTTCAGGCCGCGCAGGATCGCAATGGTCGCCTCCACGGAAGGCGGATCCACGTTGACCGGCTGGAACCTGCGTTCCAGGGCCGCGTCCTTTTCAATGTACTTGCGGTACTCATCCAGAGTCGTGGCCCCGATACAGCGGAGCTCGCCGCGTGCCAGGGACGGCTTGAGCAGGTTGCCCGCATCCATACTGCCCTCGGTCTTGCCGGCCCCCACCACGGTGTGCAGCTCATCGATGAACAGAATGATGCGTCCGTCGCTCCTGGTCACCTCCTTGAGTACGGCCTTGAACCGATCCTCGAACTCACCGCGGTACTTGGTACCGGCAATGAGCGATCCCATGTCCAGGGCGATCAGCCGCTTGTTCTTGAGTCCGTCCGGCACATCACCGGCCACAATGCGCTGGGCCATGCCCTCCACAATGGCGGTCTTGCCCACACCCGGCTCACCAATCAACACGGGATTGTTCTTGCGACGGCGGTTGAGCACCTGCATGCACCGGCGAATCTCTTCGTCACGTCCGATCACAGGGTCCAGCTTGCCCTGACCCGCCATGGCCACCAGGTCGATACCGAACCGCTCCAGGGCCTGAAACTTGGACTCCGGGTCAGCGTCCGTGACTTTCTCATCCCCGCGAACCTCCTTGAGCACGGTCTCAATCGCCGCCAGTGTGATGCTGTTGACACTCAAGACCTCCTTGGCACCGCTCTTCACAGATGCCAACGCCATGAGAAGATGCTCCACGCTCACATACTCGTCGCCCCGCTTCTGCGCACGTTGCTCTGCCTCTGTCACCACCTGAGAGAAAGCCGGGTCCGACATGATCTGCTCCACCTTGCCGGTCGGCAGTCTTCGCAGTTCACTCTCGACAATGTCACGAACGCGCTGTACGTCCGTACCGATTTTCTTGATGAGGGTCACGGGAATGCCCTGGTCTTCAGCCAATAGGGCATGGAGCAGATGCAGCGGTGTCAGCACCGTGTGAGAACGCGTATGTGCCGTCTGCTGGGACGCAGCCAACGCCTCTTGTGCCTTGAGTGTCAATTTATCGGAGTTCATTGAGGTCTCCCCTGTGTATCTGGTTTTTTTTGCTCTTCAAGTTCATAGTACATACCCATACGCAAGAAGCGTGCCAAACTAGATTGAACCACCCAATCCCTTTCATTAGATGGACTTACGATTTCCTTCAGAGATTCAAAGGAAGCCTTTCGACTGCCATTTTGGCAAGGCTGACACGGCAATGAGGGGGGTCAGGCTGGATTCTGTGACAGGATCAGGACGCTGTAGGGGCCGAGATGGACCGTGCCGGAGCCCGGCTGATTGTCCAGAGGCGTATCCTGGACCATGACCTGGGTCACGCCCTGGTTGGTGTAGTGCGCATCATATCGCGTGCTGTCACTGTTGAAACGCACGACCCAGGGACCTGCAGTAGGAAATCCAAGGGCGTAATCGAGTTTTTCCTGTCGTTTCAGATTGACAATGATCACCGTACTGTCACAGGGTCCACTCTTGTCCCAGCGATGAAAGGCCAGGATCTTATCTGCATGATTGACGTGAGTCACGGACACATGCGCGCCCCTCAGGCCTGCAGTGGTGCCGTCGAGGTTGCGCCGACACCGGATCAGATCCCGGTACAGTGTCACAATACCGGCGTACGTGTCCTGTCTGGACCAGTCAATGGGATCTCGGTCATGGAACCACTCGTCCTCCAGAAATTCCTGGCCCTGGAACAGCATGGGTATCCCGGGGGATGTCATGACCAGGGCCGCACCCAGAGTGGACAGTTTCTTGGCCACCCAACTGCCGGGATCTTTGGGTGAGAGTTCCTGGGCCACGCGCAGCTTGCCATTGGCCACCTCGTCATGCGACTCCGTATAGATCACACGTTCGAAGGGATCTCCATTGTATTGATACGTGATGGCCTCGATCACATCTGCCAGGTTCACTCCGTCATCCGTGGGACTGGCCAGTGTCTTTCGGATCTTGCGCACAAACGTGGCATTCCACTGGGCGTCAAAACCTGCACCGCCCTGGGCCTGAGGCCTGGTGATGGCCGGATTGTAGCGAATGTCCTCTGCCAGACACAGGGCCAAGGGGAACCGGACCTTGACCTGGCCATTGATCCACTGCATGAGGGACCAGCCCTCAGGAATGTCATGGGCCGGATCGTCATTCAGGCCCTGGATATTGCGGACAAATGCCGTGGCATCCCATCGCAGTCCGTCAATGCGGTATTCCTCCAGCCACATCAGGGCATTGTCTCGAAGATAGTTGCGCACTTCGGTTCGCCCATAGTCGGGCCGTGTCTCGCCCCACGGCGTGGTGGATCGGTGGTCATTGTAGAAGTAAATCCCACCCTTGCCGTTTTCCTGCCACCCGTCAAACTGCCACAGGTCCAGATCGTCCGGGCCGAGATGGTTGTATACCACGTCCAGGATCACGGCGATCCCCAGGGCATGGGCCGCCTTGATGAAATCCTTGAAGGCCCTGGGGCCGCCATACGCACTCTCTATGGAAAAGAGCAGAGACGGGTTGTACCCCCAGGAGTAATCGCCCTTGAACTCAGCGGCAGGCATGACCTCCACGGCATTGATCCCCAGATCTCTGAGATAGGCAAGCCGTTCTATGGCCGTCGTGAAATTGCCGGGCTTGTCCCCTGACTTGTGATTAAAGGTACCAATGTGCATTTCATAGATCACCAGATCCTCAGTGCGGACCCTCTGAAATGCTGTCTCGCCCCAATCAAAGGCAGGATCATGCACCACAGAGCTGCAGGTCGAACACACACACTCCCGGGCATAGGGATCCATGCGTATCCACTCCCTCGCTTGCGACACGATCCGATACTTGTATTGATCCCCTGCACGTGCAGCCGCCACATGGCCGGACCACAGACCGTGACCTTCCTGCGCAAGGGGCAGCGTGTCCCCGGCCCAGTCATTAAATGTCCCTGTGACAAAGACCTTATGCGCATGCGGTGCCCACACACGAAATGTGGTGCCTTCAGCATGGGGCATCGCGCCCATACCGGGCTGCAGAGAAGAGTGTCCAGGCATAACATGTCTCCTGTTCGTAATCGCACTCTGTGAACGCTTTAATTGGCAATCTTCAGATAATAGGCCGATCTTTGCGTCAGGGCAATTGGCAAATGCCAGTTTTTCCTGTAGAGTGGCCGGAGAGTCCTTTGAAACAGCTTGTTCGAGAGGTGATTGTGTGTGGGCCAGTATAATGACAGATTCCGGGATATACCAGTGGGTCCTTTTGCCGCTGATGATTTTTGCAGCCAGGGTCCTGGATGTCAGCCTGGGCACGGTACGTCTGGTGTTTGTGGCCAGAGGCTATAAATGTCTGGCGCCTGTGATGGGCTTTTTCGAGGTCCTGATCTGGATCACCGTGATCGGTCAGATCATGAACAATCTATCCAATCCTGCCTGTTACATAGGCTATGCCGGCGGATTCGCCACAGGCAATTACGTGGGCATGTGGCTGGCAGAAAGGCTCTCTCTCGGCAATGCCATGATCCGTGTGATCACGCAGAAAGACGCATCCGAACTCATGGCCTCCCTGACCGCGTCCGATTTCGGAGTGACCGTACTGCCGGGTCAGGGCGTGCAGGGCCAGGTCAGCGTGTTGTTCACCATTGTGCCCAGACGCAGAATCACAGAGGTCATTGACAAGGTGAAACAATTCAATCCCAACGCCTTTTATACGATCGAGGAAGTCGCCTCAGTGCGGAGCGGTGTGTTCCCTGCAAAGAAATATCCCAGCTTCAACAACATTACGCGGTTCTTCCGCCCGTTCCGAAAGGGTAAGTAGAACTGGTCTGGATGTTCAAGCTTTGCGCGGTGTCTCTACAAGGCCTGTGCCGGGACAGTGTTATAAAACCAAGGTCCCCGACGCCATGACTTTCAGAGTTTTTTTAGACTTCTCACCGGCCTCATGGCAAGCCAGGAACCCACAATTCCGAATAGTAATATGGAATGGGGCTCAGGGACCTGTGTGGGCGCTGTGGGCGTACTGTAAACGCCCATGCTTCCCCAGTGGGATCCCCAAAACGGACTCTGGCCTGTGAGTATAAAAGAGTAGCCATTCCAGTTGCTGAAGCCCAACCAGTATCCCCAGTGGCGATCCTCATACATCTGCTCACTGGCCGGCAAGAGGTCCGCCACCCATTCCTCTGTGGTCGTGGCCCGTCCAAAAGATGGGACTGCCAGCGGCACGCGATGATGATCCACAATTAATGTCCTTGATGTGCGGCTGAGTGACACGGGCACTTCGTTGAGGTTAAGTTGAAGCATCGACCCTTGACTCTGCGACACACAGACGATTAGCACGAGTCCGAAAACCACGGACCCTATTCGGTATTGTCTACTCATTCCCTATCTCCGTTGATTCCAGACAGCCCCCATTCAGCACCCAGCGTATTGGGCTTGACTGGCTGTCAAAACTTCTCTTAAAAGCCATCCGTAGTATAGCATTTTACCAGACCCTAATCAATAAGATCGGACCTTCATACGGTCTAGAACGCAGATATCGAGAAATCAACGCAGATTATCGCCCCCGCGCAGCAAGAGTTTTTTTCGCCCCGCGTCTACCCCCTAACCCCTAAATCCCAACTCCTGAACCTATCCATCATTCCAGGTCGGGCTGCCACATGTACAAAAACTGCGGCCCGGAGGCGCTCAGCCAGTGAGGCAGGCCCACATTGACCAGGGCCCCGGCCTCAAGGGGCGACATGGCCGTGGCATAGGCATTGGGCTTGTAGTCCACCGGTCGATGGTAGATGACCACCTGACATTTGTCCAGTCCGGCCCGTTGTTTGGCCCAGTCTATGGCATCCTCCGGATACCCGATCCTGTCGATCAGCCCGGCATCCAGGGCCTGCTGTGCCGTGTAGACACGTCCATCTGCCAGGCTGCGCAGTTTGTCCTGCGCAATACCGGATCTGGCCTTGGCCACCACAGCCAGGAAGATGTTGTATTGAGACATGACGATGCGCTGCAGCACGTCACGCTCAGTGTCCTCCAGGTCTTTCAAGGGCGAGCCCATGGCCTTGAGCTCCCCACTCTTGATAGCCACGGCCTTGGCACCGATCTTGTCCAGCGTCCCCTTGAAGCTCATGGTCTGGAGGATCACACCAATACTGCCTGTCACACAGCTCGGCTGCGCCACAATGCCATCCGCGCCGCAGGCCAGGTAGTAGCCCCCGCTGGCTCCGAGATCCAGCATGCTCACGATCACGGGCTTACCGGTCTGCTGCCTGAACTCGGTCAGCGCATGATACATGGCATCCGTGGCCCCGACCGTGCCACCTGGCGAATTGATGCGCAGCACCACGGCCTTGACAGCCCGATCCGTCCTGGCCCGGGCCAGCTTTTCCATAAACAGACTCACAGGATTGTCGCTGCGCCCGAGAAGGCCGGACTTGGCATGATTGGTCAAGATGCCGTCCACATCAATCACCGCGACCTTGTCCCTTGCAAGGCCTGTCGGTTTTTGAATCACCTGTTCCTTTAAGGTCCGCTTGGCCGAAACCGGCTGGATCAACAATGCCTGATTGCTGCATCCCGTGGCCGCCAACAAAACCAACACACAGACGCTGATCAAAAAAAACCGTTTCATAGTCTATCTCCTTATTTTTAACTGATGAACATCATAGCCTTGCGGGGTTTGGGAATCAATCCTCCATTTGTCGCTGATTCGGGACAGGTTTTGACTTTTCAGTGTGAACCACTACAATGGCCCCAAATGGATTGCTTATTGTAAGGAGTTGCTGTGCTATCATTTGTGCTGTTGTGCGTGTGCCTGGGCCTCGGTCACCTGTTGCGGACCAGAATTCGAGGACTCCAGCGTCTGTATTTACCCAGTTGTGTGGTGGGTGGGATCATAGGATTGCTCGTCATGCGGGCATTGAACAATGTCACGGATCCCGGTCTCACAGGCACCATCTCAGCCACCAATCTGTTCATCAACGACACACTGACACAGTGGCGAGCCCTGCCGGGATTACTGATCAATGTGGTATTCGCCTGCCTGTTCCTGGGCGTGGCCCTGCCCAGATTCAACCAGATCTGGAAGAGCAGTGCCCAGCAACTGGCCTACGGTCAAATCGTGGCTTGGGGGCAATATGTGGTGGCTCTGGGCCTCTGGGTCCTGTTCATGGCCAAATTCTTTCCTGATCTGCCGGCCATGTTTGCAGGCATTCTGCCTGTGGGCTTTGAAGGCGGACACGGCACAGCCGCAGGCCTGGGCAAGGTCTTTGCAGAGCACGGCTGGGCAGCGGGCCAGGACCTGGCCCTGAGCAGTGCCACATTCGGTATTGTGTTTGCCATTATCATAGGCACCGGCCTGATCAACTGGGCCGCATACAGGGGGTTTGTGCCGCACATTGCACGGGACCACGACCTCAGCGGCATCATCCCTCAGGACAAGCGTCCCAGTGCCGGAACCCTCACAGTCCATTCCGACGCCATTGACAGCATGAGCTTTCACCTGGTCATTGTCGGCCTGGCCGTTGGCCTGGGCATACTGTTTAAGACCGGTCTGGTGAGACTGGAGGCTTCCATCCCCGCCCTGGCCAGCCTGGGACTGTTCAGAAGTTTCCCCCTGTTTCCCCTGTGTATGCTCGGGGGGCTGTGCATTCAATGGATTGAAATGCGTTTTGACTCGCATCGCCTTGTCAATCTGGGCCTGATCAGACGCATCCAGAACACGGCCCTGGATTTCCTGGTGGTCGCTGCCATTGCCACGATTCGCATCGATGTCGTGCGCACGGCCCTGGTGCCCCTGCTGATCCTGGTGGCGGCGGGCATTCTGTGGAATGTGTTCTGCGTCACCTGCCTGGCACCGCGTGTGTTCAAGGACGCATGGTTCGAACGGGCCATTGCAGAAATGGGGCAGTCCATGGGCGTCACAGCCACAGGTCTGCTTTTACTGCGTGTGGTGGACCCGGATTATGAAACCCGGGCGGCAGAAGCCTTTGCCTGTAAACAGATAATGCACGAGCCCTTTATGGGCGGTGGTCTATGGACCAGCATGGCCATTCCCCTGATCGCGATCCAGGGGCCGGGGCTGGTATTGGGCATTGCCTGCAGCGCCGTTTTCATCTGGCTGATCAGCCTGTTTGTCATGCGTGCCAGGTCCTGAGCATTTTTGTGCGAACAAAAATCATGGTTTTGGGGTATTGACTCCATCCATTTTTTTTGTACAGTAACTGTTTTTACATTCGATTTAACGTACTGTTATCCATTGGAGAAGCATATGATTGAAGTGAAAGAGCTTCGACGGACTTTCGGACCAGTCACGGCTGTGGACGGCGTCACATTCAACGTCGAAAAAGGACAGGTTTTGGGCCTGCTCGGCCCCAATGGCGCAGGCAAAACCACGGCGATGCGTATACTCGCCTGTTTTATCCGCCCCAACAGCGGCACGGCCTCAGTGTGCGGGCACGACATCCTCAAGGATCCTGTGGGTGTGCGCCGCGTGATCGGTTATCTGGCTGAAAGTGCCCCGTCGTACGGTGAAATGACAGTGGCCTCATTCCTGGACTTCATCTGCGATATCCGTCGCATCAAGGGCAGGGCCAGAAAACAGACCCTGGACCGGATTGTGCCGCAGTGCTCCATTGACTCTGTGTACCACCAGACCATTGAGACCCTGTCCAAGGGATACAAGCGCCGCGTGGGTCTGGCACAGGCCCTGCTCCACGACCCTGAAGTCCTCATCCTGGATGAACCCACCGACGGTCTCGATCCCAACCAGAAACATGAAGTGAGAAACCTCATCACGCGCATGGCCAAGGACAAGTGCATTATCATCTCCACGCACATTCTCGAAGAGGTCGATGCCGTGTGTACACGCTCCATCATCATTGCCAGGGGACAGATTCTGGCAGATTCGACGCCCAAGGCGCTCAAGGAGGAGTACAAGTGCAGTCTCGATGAGGTCTTCCGTAAGATTACCACACAACCGGTCACTGCCTAGACCTGGTTTTGATCCCTTGTGTTTTTCAATAGGAGTATGAAATGAATAGTTTTATAGCCGTGTTTAAAAGGGAACTGAAGAATTACTTCACCACCCCTGTGGCTTATGTGTTTCTGGTCATCTTTCTGTTTTTCTCGGGTTATCTCACGTTTAAACAGGGATTCTACGAAACCCGTCAGGCAGACCTGTCCAAGTTCTTTATGAACCTGCCGCTCTTGTTCGTGTTCATGGTGCCCTCCACGGCCATGCGTCTGTGGGCCGAAGAACGCAAGGTGGGTTCCATTGAACTGCTCCTGACCCTGCCCATCACCATCAGGCAGGCCGTGTGGGGTAAGTTCCTGGCAGCGTGGGTGTTTCTGACCATTGCCCTGGCCCTGACCTTCCCCATGGTGATCACCGTGAACATACTCGGCGATCCTGACATGGGCGTGATCGTCTCAGGCTACATTGGCAGCTGGCTCATGGCCGGTGCTTTTCTGGCCATTGGCAGTTTCTTCTCTGCTGTGAGCAAGAATCAGGTCATCAGCTTTGTGTTGAGTGTGGTGGCCTGCGGCATCCTGGTGTATGCAGGCATGCCCACGACATTGAACTATCTCGCCAGCTTCCTGCCCATGGGTCTGGTTCAGGCCATTGAAGGCTTCAGTCTCAAGATCCACTTTGAATCCATGCAGCGCGGCATCCTGACCTTCAGCGATTTCTCGTACTTCGTGATTCTGATTGCCGGCTGGGTCACAGCCTGTACTGTGGTTCTGGATGAAAGGAAGGCCAACTAATGAATACACTACGCACCATACTCGGAGTCATACTCATACTCGTCATTGCCTTTGCAGGCATCAGCGTGTGCCAGAACCTGGGCAAACGCGTGAAACTGGATGTCACGGAAAAGAAACTCTACTCCCTGACAGACGGGTCCAAAGCCATTCTCAAGAAGCTGGGCCAGCCCATTACGGCCAAGCTGTACTTTGCCAAGATCGCGTCGCTCAAGGCACCGGACCAGATCCGCTTTTTCAGCAACTACTATGAATATGTCAAGGCCCTGCTCGAGGAATACGCCGATCAGTCCGAAGGCATGATCAAACTCGAGGTCATCGATCCGCGTCCCTATTCCAAGGACGAAGAAGACGCTGTGCGCTATGGCCTGAAGAGATTCAACATCACCCAAGACGGGGAGGAAGGCTTTTTCTTCGGCCTGGTCGTCCAGACCGAATTCGGTGCAGAAAAATCCATCCCCTTCTTCTCTCCGGAACGTCAGCGGTTTGTGGAGTATGATATCAGTTACCTGATCGACACAGCCATCACACGCCAGAAGAAGGTCATTGGCGTGATGAGCTCTATCGAGGTGATGGGCGATGACGTGAGCGACTACATGCGTCAGATGATGCAGTACCAGGGCCAGCAGGTCAAAGAGCCCTGGACCGTGGTCGCACATCTCAGGCAGCAGTATGAGGTCAAGACCGTAAGCACGGATG
Organism: Phycisphaerae bacterium; assembly: GCA_021736645.1. Taxonomy (GTDB): domain Bacteria; phylum Planctomycetota; class Phycisphaerae; order Sedimentisphaerales; family Anaerobacaceae; genus JAIPFM01. The sequence continues at coordinate 47,847 of JAIPFM010000181.1, forward strand.
TCAGTGACATCAATGACGTGGACCTGCTGTTTGTGATCCACCCCAAAAGTCTGCCTGAAAAGACGCAGTTCGCCATTGACCAGTATGTGCTCAAGGGCGGACGTGCCATTGTGTGCGTGGACCCGTACGCGTATGTGGATCGTCCGGAACAGCCCAACCCCATGCAGATGCAGGCGCCGCCCGTCCAAAACTCGAACCTGCCCACCCTGCTCAAGGCCTGGGGCCTGAACATGCCGGAGAACACCTTTGCAGGGGATGAAACCCTGGCCATGATGACCGCGACTGGCCAGGGAAAAACAGAGGCCATGATCGCCTACATGAATCTCACAGGCGACAGCTTTAACAAAGACAGTGCCATCACCTCGGAACTGAATTCCGTACGTGTGCCCTTTGCGGGCAAGCTGACAGTGCTGGACCCCAACAGCAACCTGACCTACACCCCCCTGCTCATGACCACCGATAAGGGCAACACCTGGACCGTGTCCAATGCCTATGAGCTGGCCATGCTCAGTCCGGAACGTGTGCGTATGAAGTTCATGCCCGGTACAAAACCCGTGAACATGGCCTACATGGTCTCAGGCCGTTTTAACACGGCATTCCCGGATGGCATTACCATAGAGACGTCCAAACCCGACCCCAATGACCCCAATGAAACCGTCACGGAAACCCAGAAGGTCACGGGTCTGACTCAGGCCACGGACGACTGTGCCGTGGTGGTCATCGCGGATGTGGACTTTATCAGCGATCCTCTGGCCTATCAGAAGACCTTCTTCGGTTCCATGTCGCCGATAGGTGACAACAGTGCCCTGGTGCTCAATGCCATTGAAGGCTTGTTCGGCTCCAATGAGCTGATCTCGATCCGGTCCAGAGGCAACTACACACACCCCTTCAAACTGGTGGACGACATCGAAAAAGAGGCCGAGCAGGAAACCAAAGACGAAGTGGACACCCTCAGCGCCGTGATCAGCCAGTACAACCAGGACCTTCAGAAGCTGGTCTCCAATGCCCAAGAAGGTCAGGAAAGCGTCATAGGCAGTGACATTTTGACGCAGAGACGGAAACTTGAAGCCAAGATCCTGGAAGCCAAACGCAAACTCAATGACGTGAAGCTCAAACGCCGCGAACGTATTGAGGCCCTGGGCAATCGACTGCGTCAGTGGAACATGCTCGCTGCCCCGGCCGTCATCCTGTGTATGGCCGTGATCATCGGCGTTCGACGCAGCGTACGCAAGCGTCAGTACATCACACAGACCAGCCAGGCGTAACCAACCAGGGACACCCAAGCACTCGAATGACGAGTCATTTTCATACAAGGAGAAGTTTAGATGAGTAACCGGAAACTTGCCATACTTGCAGTGGTGGCCGTGGCCATGGTGTGTTGGGCCATCGTGCAATCTCATCGGTCCAAGGGCACACCGTCTTTCCTGCCAGACCATCTGCTTCAGGGCCTGGACCCTGCAGATATATATACGGTTGAAATCGGGATCGAGGATGATGTGGTGCGCCTCACACGCCAGGAATCGCAATTCGTGGTGGCCAACAAGGAAAACTACCCGGCTGCTGTCAAGCAGATCAACGAACTGATTACCCAGTGCCTGGACCTCAAACCCTCGGAACTGATCTCCAAGAGTGCCGCCAACCATGCCGATCTGGAGGTCACGGAGGACAAGGCACAGCACGTGATTCGATTCCTGGACCCGGAAGACAAGGTCATCACAGGCCTCATCATCGGCAAGACGCGGGACGGCGGCCAGGGCCAGTATGTCAGACAGGTCGGCAAGGACGACGTATACCTCGCCACGGATGTGCCCTATTTCAGGACCAGCGCCACCGACTACCTGGACCAGGCCCTGCTCTCTGTGGAAGAAAAGGACATCCAGTCCATCTCTTTGACCGGTCCCAAGGGCGCCTGCGAACTGGTCAGGCAGGACGGAGACAAACAGTACAAATACGTCAACCTCCCGGACGGCAAGCAGCTCAAGACCACGGTGGCCACCAGCCTGTTTGGGGCGATGAGCAGTCTGCGGTTTGACGACGTGAGCAAGCAGGCCCCTGAGGGTGTCACCTTTGACAGCAGCCTCAAGTGCAAGCTCAACTCTCAGGCCGTATACGAATTCAAACTGGGCAAAAAGGGCGAGGATGTCTACGTCACATGCCAGGCTGACTACCTGGGGGAAAAGAGCGTGCAGCTCAATACCAGCCAGAAGGATTCCAAAGAAGAACTGGAGAAAAAAGAAGCCGTGCTGCTGACCCAGGAAAAGGTTCAGAAATTCAACATCAAGAATAAGGGCTGGACCTACAAGATCCCGAAATGGAAGGCCGACACACTGCTCAAGACACCTGAAGATCTTTTGGAAGACGTGAAGGTCGAAACACCGGCAGTGGCCCCGGATGTCAACACCCCGGTCATCGGGCCGACACTCCCGGATTCAAACAACTAGCAACTAGCAACTAGCAACCAGCAACCAGCAACCAAAAAAAGCGGCTGATCGTCAGCCGCTCTCTTTTATTTCATGATTTCCCGCAGCAGGACCGTGGCATAGCTGCCTGAGGGCAGGTCGAACTTCACTTCCAGATAGTCACCGAGTTTATTGCGGCCCTGAGACACGGAGGCATGGATGGGCTGCACGCGAAACGGACGACGCCCTCCTTTGGCCAGGTACTTCTGTAGGTCTGTGGTCTTGGCCAGCTTGGAGACCTGTTCCCTATGCAAGACGATGTTTTCGATTTTGCCTGCCTGGCCATGAGGCTTGTCCATCACGGGACTGTAGATGGGGCCTGTGGGGCTGATCTCGAACCGGGTACACCGGTCCTGTTCCAGGGCCGGGTTCTCCACGGAAAAACAGTGGCCATCACTGTGTCTGTAGGCGATGTCACCGGTCAGGCACTGATCCATGCGGGGCATGCGTGCGGACAGGACCTCATTGAACAGGTGAGATTGATACGCGGATACGAGAAACCTGAGGCGTCCCTGTGTCACGCAGTCAAAGGCCTTGCCCTTGTCTCCCCGGTGTCTGACCAGGGCACTGAGCACGCGACGTGTGTCTGTCAGGTGCGCAGGACAGATCTTCAGGGCCTTGTTGAACTGGCCGCGGCTGTACAGGGTGCGCACACGAAATTCATTGGCATTGTCCAGGGCACGCGGATCGCCCATGAGCAGATCCATGAACGCCTCTCTCTGGCCCATCAGGATCGTCTTGCCCAGGACGTGACTGTTGTCACGGTTGCCAAAACGCTGGGGGCCAAAGGCATTGGGCATGCCCCGCTCACACAGCACAGACATGATCTCCCTGGCCTGTGTCACAGCCTGATCCACGGGCATACGAAGCTCTCGAATTCGGACCCGAAAGCGATTGCCCTTGAGCCCCCCGATCTTTAAGGGCTGATCGCAGCGACCCCAATCCAGGATTCGAATATTGCGGAGCTTGAGCCGTCGGACCCTGTCGGGCGGTACGCGTTCAAGAGAAATCCACTGGCGTGTCACAGCATGGGCATCCTTTAACCCGGCGTACCCGATATCCCGGTTGCGTTTGCCAACCGCGTGCGCAATGGTCTCCACGGCCTCTGCTGTGGTAATGCCCTTTTTCTCTATCAAGAAATAGCAATGCGACCCCTTCTTGCCCAGAGTATTGAGGGGGATTTCCTCCACATAAAAATCCGAGACTTCGGACTTGAAGACCCCGCCCACACCGGGCAGGGCCTGCGTCATCATCGGCAAATCATTCGATGCAGCAGTGACTATAGATTTACTCTTTCCCAAGGATCACTCCAGACTATTTTTGTAGATTTCACGTAAACAGAACTTCAACATTCACGGTTTATAACTGGCCAAATTGGCTTCTTAGACCGACTGTGACCCGTGTACAGTTTTCAGTTTTCAGAGAAAGACATTTCTATACTGTATACTGCCTACTGAAAACTGAAAACTTGAAGTTTGCAGAACTTCAGTATTATGTATTACCCTATTTCATGATTTCCCGCAACAGGATCGTGGCATAGCTGCCTGCCGGCAAATCAAACTTCAGTTCAAGATACGGCCCCGATCCGCACTGCCCACGTGATATGGACGTAGTGGTGGGCCGCACCCGTAGAGGACGACGTGCTCCCCTGGCCACATTTTTCTTCATATACACAGACTGCGCCAGCAGCGATACCTCTTCCTTCGCCAGGACTGCATTCTCGATCCGGCCTGCGTCGCTCTCCGGCCGGGTCATGCTGAGGCTGTAGATCGGGCCGGATGGGCTGATCTCAAACCGGGTGCAACGGTCCTGCTCCAAGACAGGGTCACCGACGCGAAAACACCCGCCATTGCTGTGACTATAGGCGATATCACCTGCCAGAAGCCGATCAATCTGAGGCATACGTGCTGACAAAACCTGGTTGAACAGGTAAGACTGGTAAGCGGTCACCAGAAACCGTGTCAGACCCGGGCTCACAAAATTAAAGGCCTTGTGTTTTTCTCCCCGGTTTTTCACCAGCGCCCTGAGTATACGACGCGAGTCCATCAGGTTTCCGGGACAGACCTTCAAGGCCTTGGCGAACTGTCCCTGGCTGTAGAGAGTGCGTACTCGAAATTCATTGGGACTGTCATCAGATCTGGGATCTCCCATGAGTAGATCAAGAAACACCTCACGCTGGTTGAGCAGGACCGCCCTGCCCAGCAGATGACCATTGGCCCGGTTGCCAAAGCGTTGCGGGCCAAAGGCATTCGGCATACCCCGCTCACTGAGCACAGAAAGAATCGCTTGAGTGCGCGCCTCGGCCTGAGCCATGGGACAGCAAAGGCTGCGCAAGCGTATTCGAAAACGATTCCCCTTGAGATGGCCCATCTTCAACTTGTTGTCGTGACGACCCATGGCCAGAAATCGGATATGTTCAAGTCTGAGACGCATGACGCGATCCGGATCAATATGCTCGATAGAAATCCATTGACGGGTCACGGCATAAGCGTCCTTGAGACCCGCATACCCGATATCGCGATCCCGCTTGCCCAGGGCCTGAGCCACACTCCTCAGGGCCTCTGCTGTGGTGAGCCCCGTTTTTTCCATCAAGAAAAAGGCGTGCGTCCCTTTGTCACCCAGCGCATAACCAGGAAGCTCCTCCACAAAAAAATCCGAAAGCCGGGTTCTATAATTTCCTCCCACACCCGGCAAGGCATGTGTGATCATCGGCACAGCCGATACAGCGCGTTCATCTGACATAGAGGTTCCCAAAAGACACATCAAGCCAATGGTCACAGAGTCATTGACAGTGCGGCATTATACGCAAGTCAGGAGTTGCGCGTCCATGCTTAACTCTCCGGTTCGCTCATTCCCAGTCCGGTTTTGATCGACCACGTTTGAGTTGTCCCCGCTGTTTTTTCTGATCCAGGCGTTTTTGCTTCACGGACTTGGGCAACTGAGTTTTCACCCGTTTCCTGGGTTTTGCCAGGGCATTCTCAATCAATTCCTGCAGGCGAGCCAATGCAGCCTGCCTGTTTTCCAGTTGGGTACGGTGCTTCTGGGAGGCCACCCGGATCACACCCTCTCGGCTGCAGCGCGTGGCCAGCTTGCTTCGAATCCTGGATTTGTGCGCATCACTCAGATCTGTGCACTGCGCCAGGTCAAAAAACACGGTCACTCTGGTATTGACCTTGTTCACATTCTGGCCGCCTGGGCCGCTGCTGCGGGAGAACCCGAACGTGATCAATCGCGGATCAAGGGTTATCTTCATAAACACAAGGCTACCAAGGCCTTACCTCTCTGTCAACAGGCCTACGAAAAGAACCGTGGAATCAGCGAGATATAACCTTGCAGGCCTATATCAATTGACATATGATTCTCCTTTTGATACCCTCTTGCATCATTAATAGGAGGTCACACTTTTGAAAACGGAATTTAGCTTTACTGAGCCCTCGCAGGACGCCGCAGGCAGTGTGCTCCACGAGGCACATCTCAAACGTGTCCCGTCATCGCGACTCGCCCCCTTTGCAGGCACACTCATGCCCCTGTGGTTCTCATCCATTCAGCAGGAACATCAGGCCGTACGCACCACAGCAGGCCTGTTTGACTGCACGCACATGGGTGTACTCAGCATCACAGGCGATCATGCCGTGGGCTTTATCAACAGCGTGGCCACGAATCAGGTGGACAACCTGGCCAACGGTCAGGCCCAGTACGCCTACCTGCTGAATTGCGACGGGACCATACTGGACGACATCATCCTGTACAAACGCACGGACACCGACTTCCTGATGGTCGTCAATGCCGGCAATGCAGCCAAGGTCAAGGCCTGGTTCAAGGGTCTGCTCGCCGACGAATTCATCATCGATTCGTCTGATCCGAATCGTGTGCTGGAACACAGACCTGTGATCGATGATCTCAATCCGGCCTCCCCCAACGGTCTGGTGGACATCGCCCTGCAGGGCCCTGTATCCCTGGACCTTGTGGCTCAACTGTTTGAAGGGGACCAAGACGCGGTCAAGGGCATGAAGCCCTTTCGATTCCTGGATGGCTCGCTCAAGGGCATCCCCTGTGTGATCATGCGAACAGGCTACACGGGCGCTGCCATGGGATTTGAACTTCTCGTCCACCCGGACAAGGCATGTGAACTCTGGGCCCTGCTGCTGGACAGAGGTGAAGCCCTGGGCGTTCTGCCCTGCGGACTGGG